>DATDRD010000152.1:0-5489 GCA_035291925.1 Anaerolineales bacterium | reverse complement strand
ACTGACATTCATGGCTCTGAACGCACCTATCGGAAATTCATCAATGCTGGCAAGTTCTATGATGTAAATGTCATTGTGATGGGTGGGGATATCCAGGGCAAGTTATTGATTCCCATCATCAAGGAAGCAAATGGACACTATCGCGCGACCCTGCAAGGAACCGTTCAGAAAACTACCGGTGAGGCTGAATTACAGCAATTACAGGAGAGGATAGGCTTGCTCGGTTTTTACAGCAGGATCATGGAGGAGGATGAATATAATGTATTAGCTGAAAAGCCAGACGAAGTGGATAAACTCTTTCATAAACTTGCACGTGAGAGACTGGCTTCCTGGGTTGAGCTGGCAGAGACACGGCTCAAGGCTACCGGGATCAAATGTTTCGTAACCGGAGGGAATGATGACGATCCGGAAGTGCTGGAAGCGCTAAAGGAAGGCGGAGAGTCCTTTATTCCCTGCGAGGCGAAAGTCGTGCAAATCGATGATGACCATAGCATGGCAAGCGTCGGCTTCAGCAATCCCACGCCATGGCACACACCGCGCGAAATCCCCGATGAGAAGCTGGGTGAGATCATTGAGGGCATGTGTGCGCAGGTGCAGGACTTCGAACATTGCATATTCAACTTCCACGTTCCTCCGCTTGATTCAACTCTGGACTCCTGCCCAAAGCTCGACTGGACCACTGACCCACCCAGTCCCATCATGAGCGGAGGGCAAATCGTCTTCGCAGGAGCAGGCAGTCAATCGGTGCGCAAAGCCATCGAAACCTATCAACCCATGTTAAGCCTGCACGGGCACATCCACGAATCACAAGCGGTCATCAAGATGGGCCGGACGACGTGTATTAACCCCGGAAGTGAGTATGGGGAAGGGATCCTGCGCGGCTGCCTGGTGACTTTCGCGGACGGCAAGGTTGAAGGGTTCCAAATGACAAGCGGTTAGGTTGGCATCCGCATAGAAAATCAGGAGAGAATCTGTGGGACTGACGTTGGAACAGGCGCTCGCGCGAGTACCATTCTTCGCAAGCGCCAAAGAATTGAAAACTGCACCACTCACGGGAGGGATTACAAACCTGAACTACAAGGTCGAGGCCGACGGTAAGGACTACGTATTGCGCATTACCGGAGCTGGCACCGACTTACTGGGTATCAGCCGTGATGTGGAATATGCCGCCAACCTGGCGGCCGGCCGGCTGGGCGTTGCCCCTGAGGTGATGTACTTTATTGAACCAGAAGGTTATCTGGTAACGCGTTTTATCAATGGAAAGAAGATTCCTCCGGCGGAAATCACCCTGCCGGAAAATATCCGGCGGGTTGCACGCAAGCTGCGCGTATTCCACAAAAATGCACCGGAACTCCCGGGCGAGTTCAACGTTTTCCGCCGGATTGAAATGCTCAGCGATGTTTCGCGGCAGCACAACTGCAAGTTCCCTTTCGATTTTGACTGGATCATGCAGAAGGTGCGTGAAACCGAGCAGGCGTTATTGAATGATCCCTATACCCCTACGCCCTGCCATGATGATCTGCTTAACCTGAATTTTCTGGACGAAGATGTCCCCGGCGAGATCGGCGAGATGCGCCTGCTCGATTGGGAATATGCCGGGATGGGTGATATCTTCTTCGATCTTGGGAATTTCTGCCATCACCACCGCCTCAACGACGAGATGATGCGTCTGCAGTTGCAGGAATACTTCGGCGAGGTGACAGACAAGAACTTCGCCCGCCTCAAGCTAATGTCACCCATGTCAGAGATCCATGAGGCGATGTGGGGTACCACCCAGACCGGCATCTCCAGTTTGGAGGAGGACTTCCAGGGTTATGCTGATCTGTGGTTCGGCCGGGCGCGCGAAGATATGACTGACCCGCGTTGGGAAAGTTGGTTGAAGGAAATAAAACAGAAGTAAGATATAGATATACAGATTGAAAGCTGAAAAGGTTTCATCTCTTCGAATTGGATTTTAATAAGTCTTTCGAGAAAGGAGATTCCAACATGATCGAAAGTCCTGTAGAACGCCTGGTGAAGACTCACCCAGATATGGAGATTTGGTGGGATTCATCTCCTTTGGTCTATAATCAGTGGACTCGGAAAATGCTGAACACTGCCGAATCATCCCGCAAGCGGATTTTGGAAGAACAGCTTGCACGGTTATACAATACTGAATCACCTGCCAAAAGCATCTTCCGAGGTTGCACGACCAATCCGTCATTATCATGGCAAGCCATCAAAAGTGACCCTGATTTCTGGGGAGAGTGGATAGATGATTTGATGCGGGCCAACCCTGGCATTGGTCTGGAAGAACTCACCTGGTCAGCATACAAGGAAGTGGTAAAACGGGGCGCAGAAATGTACCTGCCGATTTTCGAGGCTTCCAAGGGCCGGTTTGGCTGGATCTCCGGCCAGTTGGATCCGCGCCTCTTTACGGAGACGGACAAAATGGTCCATGATGCGGAGGAACTTAGCGCCCTCAGCCCGAACGTAATGATCAAGGTCCCGGCCAGCATGCAGGGCATCGAGGTCGTCAAGGTATTAACCTCCAAAGGCATTAGCACCAATACTACGGTCTGCTTTACCCTGCCTCAGATCCTGGCATCGGCAAACGCCGCCATGCAGGGCATAAAGATCGCGGAACAAAATGAGGTTGACCTGCGCAAATGGCGCGCCGTCATTACGATGATGATCGGGCGCCTGACGGAACACGAAGTTCTGGATGTTCAGGCAGAGCGGCAAGACATGAAATTATCCTGGCAGGATAAACATTGGTTTGGCATTGCAGTTTTCCGCCGCGCCTATCGAATTCTCACCGAGGCAGGCTACGCCAGCAAGATGCTCGCCTGTTCCATGCGTGCCGGCCCTCTCGTGGCTGGAAAAATGAGATTCTGGGATGTTCAAAAACTCGCCGGGGGAGATATCGTTTACACTTGCCCGCCCTATGTTCTGGAGCCTCTCTTCGAGCTGGGCGACGATCTCCTCTTCCAGCCTGAGATCGAAGAGGAAGCACCCGCGGAAGTAATGGACAGGCTATTGAAGATCCCCTACTGCATCCAGGCTTACGACCCGAACGGCCTGGCACTTGAACAGTTCAACGATCACCCCGCAACGGTCAGCACAGTCGAGGCTTTCTCAAAAGGGTTCGCCGGACTGGAAGGCTTTATTGAAGAACGGATGACTGCCCGTCATCAAAAAGAACAACAGGAAAAAATCTAGCATCATCTACATCCAGGAGGCTCACATGTCAATCGTAAATGCAAAAGAGATCATGGTGGAAGCGGCAAAAGATGGTTATGCCGTCGGCGCGTTCAACATCACAGACTTGCTTCAATTCGAAGCAGTGATAGATGCGGCCATCGAGAAGAAATCCCCCGTGATCGTTCAGACTTCGGTCAAACCATCCAAGTTCCTCGGCACAAACATGATGGTGGCGATCTATCGCACGCTGGCGTCGTCCGCGCCGGTACCGGTCTGCCTGCACCTCGATCACTGCACCGAAATCGATTACTGCAAAAAGTGCGCAGACGCAGGCTACACCAACATCATGATCGACGCGTCCAAACAGTCCTACGAAGAGAATATCCGCCAGACCAGGGAAGTGGTGGACTATTGCCACAAGGTCGGCAATATCTCCGTCGAGGGCGAGTTGGGAACTGTCGGCGGTGTGGAAGACCAGATCAAGGTCGCGGAGGATGAAGCGCAGCTGGCGAATCCCGAACAATCGGTGGAATTCGTCGAGCGCACCGGCCTGGATATCTTCGCTCCCGCCATCGGCACCGCTCATGGTGTGTATAAGACGAAAAACCCCAAAATTGACTTCGAGCGTCTGGCGACCATCCATAAAATGCTGAACGGCAACGGGATCAAAACCCCGGTAGTTGTTCATGGCGGCACCGGCCTGCCTGAGGATTACATCAAGAAGTTGCTCGCCGCAGGTGGAGCGAAGTTCAATGTGTCCACTGAATTGAAGCACACACTGATTGACGCAAAATTCGAGTACATCAATGCTCACCGTGATGAGTATGATCCCGGCAAAATTGATGTTGTCGTCCGCGATGCAACCCGTAAGGCCGTGATGCACTGGATGGATATGCTCGGGAGCACTGGTAAGGCCTAGGCATATTCGTTGGTCGAGTCGGGCGAATGTACTTCTCGCCGTATCGAGACCAACAGTCCAGAGAACACTTCAATAACAGGGTGGTCTCGATATGTGGCGCTTTGGCGCCACTACTCGACCACCGAGGCATAAAATAACTGAGGAGTTAACATAAATGAAAAGCATTGAAGAATATTACGCCCCGTGGGTCAAGGGGATTCCGATGTACATCTCGGAACATATCGAAAAAGCGTGGAGAGATCCCTCGTTACATCGCATGATGTCCAATGAGAATCCGAATCCCCCTTCAGACAAGGTGCTTGAGTCCATGGTCAAATATGCAAAGATGGCGAATCGCTATCCTGACCAAGGTCTGGTCGTACGCACCAAAATCGCCGAGATCAATGGGCTGGATGGGCCGCAGAATGTGATGATTGGCAATGGCTCCAGCGAAGTCTATGACAACATCTTCCGCATGTTCATCACACCGGGTGATGAAGTTATCCAGCATACTCCCTGCTTTGGCATCTACCAGTTGCGCGGTACATTGCTGGGCGCGAAGATGGTCTCGGTGCCGATGATCTACAAAGACAAAGCCATGCACTATGATCCCGATGCCATTTTGAATGCCATCACCGACAAGACCAAGATCGTCGTGGTCGCCAACCCGAACAACCCCACCGGCAACTTCATGGACGCAGAGCATTTCGTACGCATCGCCGAAACAGGTCTTCCCTTCGTCATCGACGAGGCCTACGTGGAATATACCGGACTGGGTATGTCGCAAGTTGCGCTGACCAGGAAGTATAAGAACGTTTTGATCACCCGCACACTTTCGAAGGCGTACGGTCTCGCGGGCATGCGCTTTGGATATGCAATGGGCGCAAAGGAAGTCATTGACCAGATTTCCGGTTCGCTTCTTCCCTGGAACGTTGGCACGATCCCGATGTGGGCGGCGCTCGCGGCGTTTGAAGATGAAGAGGGCCTGGCGGAGCGTGTCAAATTCAACAACAGCGAGGTGGATTTCATTACCGAGTCGTTGAGCGACATCCCCGGCTTCGTCGTCTTCCCCTCCAAAGCCAACTATATCCTGTTCGATTGCGGCGGCACCGGCAAGACGGGCAAGGAAGTGCTGGCTTTTGCAGAGACCAAAGGCGTGATCCTGCGCGGCGAAAGCAAGAAGTATGGAAGCGATGGCTGGTTCCGTGTCACGATCGGCACGAAGGAAGAGAACCGCCTCTTCGTGGACCTGGTCCGCGAGTTTTTTGGAATGAAGAAATAGAAGTCCTTGTGAGGAGCCGCATATGTCACAAATCAAAGCAGTATTCTTCGACCAGGATGGCGTGATCATCGATACCGAACGCGATGGTCACCGCGTGTCCTTTAATATGACGTTCAAGGAATTCGG
>DATDRD010000151.1:0-1716 GCA_035291925.1 Anaerolineales bacterium | reverse complement strand
GTTGGTGACGCGCGTTATATCGGCATGTTTTCAGCACTGGAGCTTGTGACGAACCGTGAAACAAAAGAACCGATGGATTTGACTCCGCTTAAGAATTTCCTGGTTTCCAACGGTGTGTATGTCTTCAACTTCAAGAACATTTTGTTCGTTGTTCCACCACTTATCATTACGAAGGAGCAACTGGATGAAGGACTGGATTTGCTGGATGATGGGCTGGCAGAATTGATGGATACGCAGGTGCGTTAGCAAGTTCACACGTTGAAACGTTCGAACGTTTAAACCTGCCAACGATCTCGGAGAACAACATGGAAATCCTGAACTATATAAACAGCCAATGGATCAAGCCGAACGTCAAAGAATATTTCGATGTTATCAACCCGGCGACAGGCCAGCTCATCGCGCGGACTCCGCTTTGCAACGCGGAGGATGTAGATCTCGCCGCGCGTGCTGCAGCCGCGGCATTCCCCGCCTGGAGGCGGACTCCTGTGCAGGATCGCGTTCAATACTTGTTCAAACTCCGTGATTCATTGAAAGCCAATCAGGATGGGATCGCGTGTACGATTACAAACGAATGCGGCAAGACACTTGAGGAAGCGAAAGCCGAAATGGTGCGTGCGATTGAAAATGTAGAAGTGGCATGTGGCATGCCGATGATGATGAAGGGCGAGATCGCCGAAGATATCGCGCCCGGTATTGATGAGATCATGCTGCGCCAGCCTGTGGGTGTCTGCGCGACGATCGCGCCGTTCAACTTCCCTGGCATGATCCCGTTTTGGTATTTGCCTTACGCGATTGCAGCGGGTAATACTTACATCGTGAAGCCTTCCGAAAAAGTTCCGATGACCATGCAATTCATTTTCAAACTTATCGAGCAGATAGGTCTGCCGAAGGGCGTGATTAATTTGGTCAACGGCGCGAAGGAGTGTGTGGATGCGATCCTGGATCACCCTGAGATTCGCGCGGTCACTTTTGTGGGTTCCAGTGCAACAGCCAAATACCTATACGGGCGCGCCGCGTCGAATGGAAAACGTGTTCAGGCACAGGGTGGCGCGAAGAATCCTGTGATCGTACTGCCGGACGCCGATATGGAGATGGCAACAAAGATCATTGCGGACTCTGCCTTCGGTTGTGCGGGTCAGCGCTGTTTGGCGGTATCCGTCGCGGTAACGGTGGGTAAGGCGCGCAATCAGTTTGTTGAGATGATTTGCGATGCAGCTTCCACTCGCAAGGTCGGTTATGGTCTCGATGAGGGAGTCCAGATGGGACCTGTGATCAACACGGCGAGCAAGTCCCGGGTGGAGCATCTGATTGGAGCGGGCGTGGAAACGGGAGCAACCATCCCCGTGGATGGACGCGGGACCGTTATCAAAGGGTATGAAGGGGGCTCGTTCGTTCGTCCCACCATTTTGCTGGATGTGCCACCCGGAAGCGAAGTCGCGCGGACGGAGGTCTTTGGACCCGTGCTGAGTTTGATGCATGTCAATAGTGTGGATGAGGCGATCGAGCTGGTGAACAGTGGAAGTTATGGAAATCAGGCGAGTCTATTTACATCCAGCGGAAACGCGGCGCGCAGATTTCGATATGAAGCGCAGGCAGGAAATATCGGGATCAATATCGGTGTGGCCGCGCCGATGGCATTCTTCCCCTTCAGCGGCTGGAAGGATTCTTTCTTCGGCGACATGCATGGCCAGGGTATGGATGCGGTTGAATTCTTTA
>DATDRD010000150.1:0-3540 GCA_035291925.1 Anaerolineales bacterium | reverse complement strand
TTCCTGTAAGACAGATTCTGCAAACGGGTCGCGCAGGCCGAAGCGGCATTCCACCACCTGCACCTGTCCGTCGTAGCACTGCCGCATAACAGATACAGAATAGCCCTCAATGACAATCGTCTCTTCGCCGAGGGTAACCAGATCAATATCGATAGGCTGAAAGTATGGCGAGTCTTTGAGTCCGCTGATTTGCTCTTTGGACTCCGCGGTCGATCTGGCATGATCGGGAAAAGCAAGAATGTAACAGATTTCGGCTTTGTTGATGACGGACATCACAGCAGTATAACATTCCTCAAATTCTCTTTTGCCTTATGGTTGTGATAGCCTAAACACGACCCCAGGCAAAATACGTGGGCACATGGAATACTCGTTCTCCGCGGGCGCGGGCCTGCCGGTCCAATATCTTCATCCTGCGGATGTCGTCACCTGTGACCGATCCCGCCAGATCAGATTCGATCACAGCCCATTCGATCTCCCATTCCTCAGGCGACGGATCGTGATCTGCGTTTTGAACGGTTCCTGTTTCGATGAGCTCTATCCCCGCCCTAAAAAACAGATCCGCCAACCGCGCTCCCAGGCCCGCATCTGCGCCTTGTCGCTTGAGCGATTCGGTTTGCCATTGTCCCAGTGGGACGAGTTCGCCGGGTTGGTCGACCCGCCCAGTGTAATCGGGCTCAGCAAATGCGATGATGGATGCGCCTGGTTTCGCCACGCGCTTCATTTCGAGCAAAGCCTGTAGTGGATCGCGCACCCATAACAGGAGAAAATGACAATAGACGATATCGAATGATTTATTTGAGTAAGGGAGCTGAAGCGCGTTGCCCTGTATCAACAATGCGCTCGGGGCGTGGATCCGGCATTCGGCGAGCGCGGCAGGATCAAGGTCCAGGCCATGAAGCGAGATGTGGCCCGGTAATTTGGAGAGGACAGCCCCTGTGCCGCATCCTGCTTCCAGCACGCGACTTGCATCATCCAATCTCGCTTTTTTGAAGAGATAGGTTCGCAGGTCGCGGGTCCATTTTGCCTGTTGCGCGTAGCGTGCGTGCCAGTTCATTTCTTTTTATGAATGATAAATCTTTTCCCATTCATCTTTGAGGAAATTACCGAGCACTTGACTCGCTATCCCCTGTGCCGGAAGCACATCGCCATCGGGTTCCACATACAGCCAGGCTTTACCCGCACCATCGGGAACGTTATCCTCTTGTGTCTCGTATGCGACAGGATTTGAGGCAGAGTATGGGACAGGCAGGTCGAACTTGAGAGTGAGTCCCAATGATGCGGCTTTGTTGCGGATTGTATCGTATGTATCACGCAGGGAAATATCCGAAATCGTCAGCGACAGGCTCTGCACACCTAATTTTGCCAATCGCTCCAGGGTCTCGTCTGCATTTCTGATATTGCCTTCATTCAGTGTGAGGTGCACTGTGACGAAGATATCCTCAGCCATGATGTTTGCAAGAGCAATCCACGATTCTTTGTTATCAGGCTGAAGGAGAAAGAGGAGATGGTCCAGTCCTGTCTGCAAAAGCAGGTCGAGATATTCTTTATCGGCAAGTTTCAAGCCGTCGGTTAAAAGCCCGCACACCTGTCCATTCCTTTCTGCGTGAGCGATCAGGTCAGGCAAGTCATCACGCAGGGTGGCTTCCCCTCCCGTAAATATGATATGTGGAATGCCCGATTGCCATGCCTTATCCAGAATAGCGCGCCATTCGTCGGTAGTCAGCTCGCGGCTGACGCGTTTGGTGGGCGCGTATTCAGTTTCAGAGTCCGCAGGCAGGCGATAGGTCAGCGCGCAGTCGAGGCGCAGCGGCGCGCTGAGAGCTGCTGAATGTGGTGCGACCCGCTCAAAGTCCAGGAAAGAGGTGGGATCTAAATCCGGAGTCGAGATCAAAGTCTTGATACGGTCTGCCAAATCGTTATAGTCCTCCAGCGCCATTCCTTTGTTGACGCGATAACGCGCGGCGATCTGTTTTGCAGCGTCTTCAGGCGCGGTTCCTTTAACAAAGTGATAGGCATACTCCGCCGCAGTGGGGTTGAGATGCAGAACAGTTGAGGCATTGACGATGAGCAAGCCCGAGCCATTCCCGCGCAGGCGCAGATGAAGGCGGTAAGGCTTTTCATCCTGCATGGACTGCATGTGATAGGTACCCACAGGTAGGGGCTGGACTTTCGAGAAACGGTCGGCCAGGCGATTGATGATTTTCATGGCTCCTCCTTAAAGCGTTGTGACGTTGAAACGTTTGAGCGTTCAAACGTTAAGGGGCACCCGCCGCCACACTCCGAGACGATGGGACAGCCGTCACACTTGGCGGGGAGTCCTCGTCGTTCGCGCAATTTGATGGAGAGCTGGTGATTCCAAATGGAATCCCACGGGTCGGTCAGGATGTTTCCAAGCGAATGGTAGTAGGACTGGCATGGCAGAACATTCCCGTTTGACTCGATACACATGCTATACAGCGCGGCCGTGCACCCTTTGACACCCAGATTGGATTGGGTTGGGTCGAACTGGCAATACTGGGTCGGCGTGTACCAGATGAGCCGCTGTCCGCGTTCGGATGTCTTTTGCACAGCCATATCGAGAATGGGCTGTAGTTCACTCTCTGCGAGACCGGTTCCAACACTGAGGCCGTGACCCGAATAGATCAGTGCGTTGAGTCCGATGGTTGGGACGCCAATGTCTGCCAGAAAGTCCAGTGTATCAGGTATCGTGTGGATGTTCGTCCGCAGCATGGTGGTGTTCGTCATCACATAAAGCGGACTGGCGAGCACGTTCTTGAGTCCCTGAATGGTCTGCTTGAAGGCGCCTTTTGTGCGCATCATTTCATTGTGTATCTCTTCGTCACAAGACTCGACTGTGATCTGCACATGATCGAGACCGGCATCCACGAGTTTTTGCACATACTTTTCATCTGCCAGGCGGCGTGCATTCGTATTCAATCCTGTGATCTGACCGTTGCTTTCGGCATGAGCGATCAGTTCAGGCAGATCGTTTCGCAGTGTCGCTTCGCCGCCTGTGAAGACGATATGCGGCACGCCCAATGCCCACAGTCGGTCAAGGATTTTTTTCCACTGATCCGTGCTGAGTTCGGGGAAGTTGCGCTCGCGGGCATTATAGCAATGGGCGCAGTCGTTGTTGCAGCGATACGTCACAGCCAAATCCATGCGATAGGGAGCGGAGGGATGCGCGCTGAATGGCATGATCGTGTCGAGTTCCAGTTCGTGGACAGGACATGCGCCATCAGGACGAATCAATTCGGAAAGCTGCAAACGGAATGCGGAAAGGTCTGCGCGGGCTTGAGATGCGCTGACTCGATATTCCTTTTGAATTGTTTTTATGGCCTGCCTCTCATCTGTTTCTTCGAGAACCAAATAAGCCATCAACGCGGCGGTTGGGTTCAGGTGCATCACACTGCTTGCATTGACGATCAGCGTGCCGTGTCCATCCGCGTCGATGCGCAGGTGAATGCGCGATTTTTCGAATTCGTTTTCGCGCGAATAGTGATAGAGTCCAGACGACGGACCGCGGACAACGAACGATGG
>DATDRD010000149.1:0-5251 GCA_035291925.1 Anaerolineales bacterium | reverse complement strand
CTTTTTCGCCTGCCATGCGGGCGGCATCACTGATCAGACCATCCACCAGAACCACTTCCGCACCCATGATGCGACTCTCTTCGATGTTAGCGAAAGGCGTGTCTTTGGGCATGAAGATATGAGCCTTCAGTCCTGCGCGCGCGGCATAGGCGGCCATGGCTCCGCCCGCGTTGCCCGCAGTTGGAATGATTACTTTTTCCACGCCAAGCTCTTTGGCTTTGGAGATTGCCGCGGCCAACCCGCGTGCTTTGAACGAAGCAGTTGGATTACTACTTTCATCCTTCACATAAAGATTGGAAAGCCCTAATTTCCTTTGCAAGTTCGGCAGGGAAAGCAAAGGCGTATCGCCTTCGCCCAGAAAGATTTGATTCTCTTTATGTAAAACAGGGAGCAGTTCCTGCCAGCGCCACATACCTTTTTTACGCCGCGAGACTTCGTCCCGGTCAACTTGCTGGCGCACTTTCTTCAGATCGTAAAAGGGCAAAAGAGTTGACTGACATGACGGGCAAAAGGTGTGGAGCTCATGATGAGAATACGCTTTTCCACAACCAGAGCATTCCAGATGGGAGAGATAAGATAGCGTCATTGAATCACGCAGCGCCCCTATCTTGAATCACAGCAATAAGCGCCCTCAACCCCAATTCATAAGAGCGCCAGCCAAAACCAACGATTTTTCCCACACATACTGCCGATATCATTGAAGATTGACGAAACTCTTCACGTGCATACACATTCGAGAGATGCACTTCCACAACGGGAATAGCGCTGGCAATAACGGCATCACGCAACGCGATCGAAGAATGTGTATATCCACCTGGGTTGAACACTACCCCATTCGCCCACGTGCGCGCATCCTGCAAAGCATCGATCAACGCACCTTCATGATTCGACTGAAGACATTTCAGATCCGCGCCGAATTCCTTTCCCAGTTCGATTAACTTCGTATTGATATCAGCCAGCATCATCGAACCATAAATTTCCGGCTCACGCGTGCCAAGCAGGTTCAAATTCGGCCCATGCAATACCAGGATTTTCATGATCCCTCCAGCGCCATTTCAAGATCAGCTACATCGACCAGATCAACTTTGCCGATCTCAACAGGCAAAGCAAAGCGGATAACACCGTTTGATTTTTTCTTATCCGCGCTCATGGCACGGATAAGTTCTGCGCGCGGCAAATCTTTTGGGATATGGATGGGCAGTCCCAGCTCAGATAACGACTCACTGATCGCGTCAGACAAGCCTTGGCCTGCCACCGTTAAACGTTCCGCCAGCTTCGCTTCAGCCACCATCCCAATGGACACCGCCTCCCCATGCCGCAAACGGAACCCACTGACAAGTTCAACTGCATGCCCCACTGTGTGCCCGAAATTCAGCACCGCGCGGACCCCCTTTTCATACGGATCTTCCTCAATGACTTTTATCTTAACCGCCATCGCACGTCTTACAACCTCATCAAGGTTATTTCCAACCCAGTCCAGTCCGCGCCCACATAAATCGAATAATTGAGGGTCGGAGATGATTCCATGCTTCACCACTTCTGCCAAACCAGATATCAATTCTGGTCCAGGCAAACTCTTCAAGGCTTGCGGATCGGCCAAGACCAATTTCGGTGGATAAAATGAACCAACCAGGTTTTTTCCTTCAGGCAAATCAATTCCTGTCTTGCCGCCGAGTGAGGCGTCCACCATGGCAAGCAACGTCGTTGGAACGGCAACCCAGCAGACCCCACGCATAAATGTAGATGCGGCAAAGCCTGCCAGGTCGCAGACCACTCCACCGCCGAATGCAATGACCGTACTCTTACGATCCAACCCTGCCTTGAGAAAGGCGTTCCATATTTGATTGACCGTATTTAGTGTTTTGTGGCCTTCCCCCGCAGGTATAGTAAATAGATCTGAATCCATGCCTGCTTTGCGAAGTGACGCCATTATTTTGTCTGCGTAAAATCTGGCGACATTTTCATCTGTGACGATTATCGGATTGCGCAATCCGCGAGACGTGCATAATTCGCCGGTTTGTTCCATGCCATGATTCTGCACAATGGCATCGTACTCTCCCATCGCACTAAGATGAAAACGCCCAAGTGCAGTTTGGATTTGCAGGGCATTTTGATCCGAAGTCTTGCGATCCACATATACTTGATTGGTAAACGACGCATAATGCTCGTAGCGTTTTGCGAGCAAAGATGAAAGTTTTTCACCCAGGTCACCTGACAATAAGGGTCGTTTCATGGAATCCTCATTCAGGCGTTCCAGCAACGTTTCCAACTTTGCGATAAGCAAAATCACCTCGCCATGACTCTCTGCAAAGCTGCGATTTTCACCACGCAGGAGCGCACCACCACCCAGCGCGACTACACTTTCCGTTTCATCCGCAAGAGCTTTTAACGTAGAAGTTTCAAAATTACGAAACATTAACTCGCCTTGCTGTTCAACAATGAGCGAAATAGGCATGCCCGCGTTCTTTTCAATAATCCGATCCAAGTCTACAAACGGCAATTTGAGATTGCGTGCAAGTATCTTGCCGACTGTGGATTTACCTGTCCCGGGCGGGCCATAAAGGAAGATGTGTGGCATCAGTTATTCCCAAAACACATGCGGAATATTATCCATTTGCAAATCATCAAGACTCGCCTTCCGCAATACTTCAAAGCGCGGTTTCATTTCATCCATCGAATCGCCACCAAGCTTCTCGATCAATGCATCGGCAAGCACGAATGCCACCATCGCCTCCAGGATGGGCACCGCGCGCGGAACAGGGCAGAAATCGGAGCGTTCATATTTGGTGGGAGATTCTATTCCTGAGGCCAGATCAACGGTTTGTTGTGGAGTCAGTGTAGTGGCAATGGGTTTCAGAGCGGCACGGATGACAATTGGCTGTCCATTGCTGATCCCGGCTTCCGTGCCACCGGCGCGGTTGGAATGACGGGTAACAAGAGACGAATTCCTGTCCAGTCTCATTGCATCTTGCGCTTGCGTGCCGGGCAGTCTTGTATTTGCGAATGCATCACCCACTTCCACACCTTTGATAGCTTGCACGGACAGAACAGCCATTGCAAGTCTTGCTTCGAGACGTTTATCCCACTGCGCAAAACTTCCCAAGCCAACAGGAACATTCAAAGCAATGATCTCAAGTACGCCGCCCAGAGTATTCTTTCCATGAATTGTCTTTTCGATCTCATCCCGCATTTTCGCAGCAGACGACTCAACAGGGCATCTTACATCCGACTCCTCGGCGTGGGCAAATCGTTCTTGATACGGCATATCACCGAAATCAGTCTGTACTGTCCCGATGGATGAAACGTAACCGCCAACAATGATGCCAAACTGTGACAAAAAATGTTTGCAGACCGCCCCCGCCGCGACGCGCATTGTCGTTTCACGCGCGGAGGCGCGCTCCAACGCGGGTCGGAGATCTTTATATCCATACTTTACCGCGCCGGTTAAGTCCCCATGACCCGGACGCGGCGCGGTCATCGGCTCGATGGCTTTGCCCTTCCACTTGGCATGGTCCATGTTTTGTACAAGCAAAGCGATCGGTGCGCCCGTGGTTTCCCCCGCCATGACCCCGCCAAGAATCCGCACGATATCCTTTTCGATCTTCATGCGCCCGCCTGAGCCATAGCCTTTTTGGCGGCGAGCAAGTTCAAGGTCGATGATGGAAGCGCTGAGGGGAAGTCCAGCAGGTATTCCATCGAGGATCGCGGTCAAAGACGGACCATGGGATTCGCCTGCGGTCAGGAATCGTACAGTCATGATTCCTCCATAGCGGACAACATAATCTCTTGAGACACCTGTTTTCCTGTCCAAAGTTGAAATGCAAGTGCAGCCTGTTCGATCAACATACCTCGTCCTGTTATAGCACTTAATCCTTGAATACGTGCATCTTTCACTAATTTCGTCTGGGATGGATTGTAGACCAAATCATAAATTAAAGCATGTTGGGGAAACGGGATATTTCCAGGCCAGGGGGATTGATCCATGTTGGGTGACATGCCAACAGGGGTTGCATTTACAATAAGAGCGATGGGCGATAATTCGATGTTCGAGAGAGTGCTGTCCGTGACATGTATTTCGCAATTATTAAATGAGTCGGCAAGTTGTCCGGCTTGTTCGATTCTGCGTGCCGCAAGGACAACATTCCAGCCATCTTTGAGTAAAGCATAGACAACTGCACGCGCCGAGCCGCCAGCCCCCAAAACAATTGCAGATTTACGATTTCCGACACCTGCACTCCCTGGCATCGCCCGCCAGGGCAGGTGTGCGCCAGGCCGTCTCGCCCCGGCGGGCTCCCGGCCCGAACGGGGTGCAAGTGTTGACGATTGTGCTTGACGTAGAAATCTTTTCAAGTCAGCGAGAAAACCTGGGGCGTCCGTATTGTCACCAATGAGTTTTTTATTACGAAGATAAATCGTATTGACCGCACCGATGGCTTGGGCAGTCTCGGTGATTTCATCCAACAATGGAATGACATGTTGCTTGTGGGGAATTGTAACGTTGAGGCCTGTGATTTCACCGGAGCGGACGCGGCCAAGTAAACCTTTCAGACTTTGCACGTCATCAGGCTCAATCGGGAATAGTGAGTAGTCACCCTGCAAATCACAATAACTTAGCGCGGCGTTGTGGAGTTTGGGTGAGAGACTGTGTCCAAGCGGATATCCAATCAAACCAAGGTGTATCATCTCAACGTCTCTAAAACATTAAAGAAGTTAGGGAAAGTCTTGGCAACGCAGGACGGATTTTCGATCCTCACACCGGGAACTCGCAAGCCGATCAATGAAAATGCCATTGCCATGCGATGGTCATTATAGGTTTGGATCGTCGCGGGACATATCGTTTCACAAGGATAGATGGTCATGCCATCCGAATGTTCTTCCACCCGCACAGCGAGCCGCGCGAGTTCCATACATGTGGCGTGGATACGGTCGGTTTCTTTGAGGCGGGCGGAGGCGATACCGCGAATCCGTGTGGGTGTGGATGCGAATGGCGCGATCGCCGCCAGGGTTTGGGCGGTGTCAGGAATGTCGCGCATGTTCACATCGACACCGAATAATGATTGCGAACCTGTGACTTCAATGTTATTCTCATTTTCCCCTATTATGCAACCCATCTGTTCCAAAACATCAAGGAAGGCAATATCACCCTGTTTGGATTGACGCGATATGTTTTCTACGCAGACAGTCCCACCGCAAATCGCCGGTGCGGCAAAAAAGTACGAGGCGGCGGAGGCATCGGATTCGATGTCGTAAG
>DATDRD010000148.1:0-8368 GCA_035291925.1 Anaerolineales bacterium | reverse complement strand
ATATTGCCGCGCTGGCTGAGATGTGGGAACAGAATCTTGGTGTGACCATCACCGTTGAAAACCTGGAGCCGAATTTTTTTCTGGACCAGATCCATTCCGGCAATCATGGTCAACTCGTTAGCGGCGGCTGGTGCGCGGATTATCCCGACCCTGAGAATTTTGCAGATGTGCTCTTCCACACCGGCTCGCCGCAAAACAACGGTGGTTATTCCAATTCGCAACTTGATTCGATTCTGGAAGCCGCGCGCGTCGAACAGTCTGTGACGGAACGCATCGCGATGTATCAACACGCCGAGCAAATCATTGTAGATGATGCCGCTGCGTTATTCACTACGCATTCACTTTCGTATCACTTGGTCAAACCGTATGTAAAGGGATATGTCTTCACACCGATTGATATTTCAATCCAGCGCTATATGTGGTTGGAAGGGAAATAGTTTGCCCTCACCCCTACCCCTCTCCCAAAACGGGAGAGGGGTTTAGGGTCGGGCTTCCACTGCAAACTCAACTCGCGCGATCGTTCCACCAATACCGGATACCATAAACTCAAACGGAAGATTTCCTCCCGGGGACAGCCCCGCACTCGATTCCCACCGGCGGACGCCAACCACGCGTCCCGCGTCGTCGTAAGCTGTCCCCGCCACCCAAACCTGACTCGCCGCCTTTGATTGACCCGGCAACAACACCTGCCCGGTGACACGTGCGCTGTGTCCCTCTGCATTGATCTCCACGAGTGTATTATTGATCGTCGCGGGCAAATATCTTTCATCATCTGGTAACAGACGGATCGCAGTCAACACTTGCACTTGCGGCTTCACATCCAATGGAATCTCGGGAGGGAAGAAAACAGCAAGGGGCAAAGATGTATCTGGCGGAAGGATATTCAATGGCAGCAACGCAGTTTGACTCGCCAGTGTCGCATTGTTCGCGTCGACCAAAGTCACCTGTGCGCTCACGTTTTCCATAAAATCGGAAAAGTCATTGTGGACAAGCACAAAGCACCACATCCCTTTATCGGCACTGGGATAACATTCGATCTGCTGAACAGTGAACGGCGCAGGAGTAGGCGTCGGCTCACCTGATGGATTATCGGGGTTGCTCGGGATGTTGAGCACCTGTCCCACAGACATTGCGTTCGGCGAGATTTCAGGATTTGCAGCCTGCAAATCATCGATGGATACGCCGAACTTGAGCGCGATACTGCTCATCGTGTCACCCGTTTGCACAGTGTACATAAAAGGCGTAGGGCTAGGGAGAGGCGTCTCAGCGGTGACCAGGCCTTCGGGACCCGAAGGGTGCAACGTTTTTGGGGTGGAGGTGGCGAATGGAGTCAAGTCTACTGCTGAGGGCGTTGGTAGAGTCTGTTGAGGGGTGCAAGCAGTCAAAAGGAGGAGGGGAGAAGTAAGCAGAAAGAAGATGAAAAGCGTGCGGTGCATGAGAAGATTATAATTGCATCAACATACCATACTGGAGGCAACATGGAATATCGTCATTTGGGAAGGACGGGAATCAGGGTCAGCGAACTCTCGTTGGGTTCGTGGGTTACGTTCAAAAATCAGGTGGACGTGAAAGCCGCGCTGGGGATCATGTCCGCTGCTTATGATGCAGGGGTGAACTTTTTCGACAACGCAGAGTCTTATGCAAACGGGCAATCTGAAGCAGTGATGGGCGAGGCGCTCAAGAACTTAGGCTGGCGGCGTGGCAGTTATCTTGTCACCACGAAGCTCTTCTGGGGTCTGCACGACGGCGTCAATCAGCGCAATACGCTCAATCGTAAGCGGCTCATCGAGGGCATCAACGGTTCACTCGAACGCCTGCAGCTTGATTATGTTGACGTGATCTATTGTCACCGCTCTGACAAGACCACACCCATCGAAGAGACTGTCTGGGCGATGCACAACATCATCGAGTGGGGCAAGGCAATCTACTGGGGCACATCGGAATGGGATGCCGATGAAATCGTCGCCGCGATCCACATCGCAGAGCGACATCACCTGCACAAACCGGTCACTGAACAGCCCGAATACAATCTGTTTGAGCGTGAGCGATTTGAAAAACGCTATGCGCGCCTGTTCAGGGATTATGGCTATGGTTCGACCACATTCGGTCCTCTAGCCTCAGGTATGCTTACGGGCAAATATTTGAAAGGCATCCCCGAAGACAGCCGCGCCGCCCTCGAAGGCTTCGATTGGCTTCACAATAGCATCACCGATAAGGACAGACTCGCCAAAGTCCGCGCGCTTCAACCAATTGCCGATGAACTCGGTTGTACATTATCGCAACTTTCCATCGCTTGGATTCTCAAAAATCCCAACGTGAGCACTGTCATCACAGGCGCAAGCCGCGTGGAACAACTGCTTGAGAATCTGAAAGCTACGGAAATCGCGCCGCAACTTACTCCTGAAATCTTACAGCGCATTGATGAGGCATTTGGGACAAAGGGGGAAGCAGAGGAGGATTAAGCAAAGATGTCCGGCAGAATTCTGCTGGACATCTTTTTCACATTCTTTAAGATTTTCCGCCGCTGATTGAGATCACAAAATGGACTTCGCTTGATTCGTGCAACCGGTGACGAAGCTTCAAGGTGCTCGTGTGTCCATCAACAACTATAGAAATAGATGGACGCAAATGATCTCCATCACAAAGCCGCTCTTTTATGCCCGGGTACTCCCTTTCCAAATTTTCAATGACCTGCCGGACCGTATCCCCCTTTATGGAAAGAGATTTTTGCCCGTTGGTAAGATCGCGCAACAGGGATGGAATCCAAACGACTGGCAAATGATTATCCTTTTTGCTGATTCAGTTCTGCAACGATCCGCGCCGGATTCATGGGCAGTCTATTCATGCGTACGCCAGTGGCGCGATAAATGGCATTCGCCAGCGCGGCAGGCGGCGGGACAATCGGCACCTCTCCCACGCCGCGCACGCCATAGGGATGTCCCGGGTTGGAAACTTCGATGATAATGGTATCAATCATCGGCAAATCCAGAGCGACCGGCATACGATAATCCAGCAAACTTGAATTGATCAATCGTCCTTGGTCGTCATAAAGATATTCCTCGTTCAACGCCCAGCCGACACCTTGCGCTACGCCGCCCTGCATTTGACTCTCGACATAGTCCGGGTAAATCGCCTTGCCGGCATCCTGTATAGCAGTATAACGAAGAATTTGCACTTTGCCCGTTTCGGGATCGACCGCTACATCAACGATATGGGCTGCAAATGTAGGGCCAAATTGCTCCGGTCGCACCGCCGCACTAGCTACAACAGGGCCACCTGTTTCATCCAGGCGTGAAGCGAGTTCCGCAAAAGTCATTTGTTTATCGTCAAATAAAAATATGCCGTGTTCGAATCGGATCTGATCCAGCTCGGTTTCCCAGATCGTTGCAGCACGCTCCAATAATTTTTCTTTTAATTGTTTTCCTACCTCATACACAGCCCAGCCCGTAGCAAACGTTGTACGGCTTCCATAGGTACCTTCCGTATATCCAACGGAATCGGTATCCGCGACAACAGGCCGAATCGATTCCGCTGGAATCCCGAGTCCTTCAGCAAGTTGCATCGCAATGGAAGTACGTGTCCCCCCAATATCCACCGAACCTGTCAGCAGGCTGACTGTACCATCACTGTTCACACTCGCCGAGGCGCTGGACTTTCCGCCATAATTAAACCAGAAACCGGATGCCACGCCGCGTCCGCAATTCGAACCGCCCAGCGGCGCTCGATAGTGAGGAGAATTCTTCGCGGCTTCGAGCGTTTCCAAAAATCCAATGCGCTCATAAACAGGGCCATCCACCCGGCGATCACCTTCTTTTGCGCCATTCAACAAGCGGAAATCAATTGGATCCATGCCGAGTTTCTCGCTCAGCTCATCAATGACACTTTCACAAGCAAAAGCCGCGTTCGTCCCGCCGGGCGCGCGGTAGGCGGCAGTGCGCGGTTTGTTGACCAGCACATCGTAACCATCAATCAGAGCGTTTTCAATTCGGTATGGCGCAAAGATCACGCCCATACCCGCACCTACTGGTGAACCAGGATACGCACCTGCTTCGTATGCGAGCATGGCTTGAGCAGCAGCAATCATGCCATTCGCATCCGCGCCCATTTTTACTTTGACATAAGAACCGGATGTTGGTCCCGTCGCGGCCAACACATCACTGCGGCTCATCGTCATCTTAACCGGGCGGTGTCCACTTTTGCGTGAGAGCAAAACCACAACCGGCTCCAGATATACTCCAATCTTTCCACCAAACCCGCCGCCAATTTCCATCGGGATGACTCGAATCTTTGAAATCGGAATTTGAAGAATCTCCGCCACCTGTTCGCGCACGCCAAATGCGCCCTGCGTGCTGCACCAAATGGTGATCTGTCCATCCGGGTTATGTTGCGCGGTAGCGTTTTGCGGTTCGATGTATCCCTGATGTACCATGGATGTAAAGAACTCGCGCTCAACAATCACAGCAGCATCCTGAAAGCCTTTTTCAACATCACCGACTTGCGCCTGATAATGCGCGGCAATGTTGCTGGGATAATCTCCCTTTTTGCCCAACTCATCCGTACGCATATCGTCAAGCAAAATCGGAGAGTCATGTTGCATAGCTTTCCTCACCTCCAACACAGGCTGCAGAACTTCATACTCAACCTTGATCAGAGCCGCGGCTTCTTCTGCAATATGTGCGTTGATGGCCGCGACCCCCGCGATGGCATGACCAAAATACAAAACCTTGTCCCTTGCCAAAACGTTATTGCTTTGATGACGAAGATTAATCGTCCCTTCGCCGAGTTCCGCGATTTTACTCTCCACATCAGGCAAATCTTTTGCAGTAACAACCGCGCGCACACCAGGATACGCTTCGGCTTTGCTTGTATCAATTGAAAGGATTCGCGCGTGCGCGTGCGGACTACGGAATATCGCACCATACAACATGCCGGGCAAACGAATGTCCGCGCCGTACTGGGCGCGGCCGGTGACTTTATCCGTCCCGTCGTGACGAAGCGGGTTTTTCCCGATCACGCCATAAACATCTTTTTTTTCATCGACCGATAAATTTGTGGTCATAAGGTCTTCTCCTGAGACTGAGCCGCGTCCATCACCGCGCGCACAATACGATCATAACCCGTGCAACGACACAGATTCCCTGCAAGCCATTCTCGCACTTCATTTTCGCTTGGGTTTGGAATCTGATCGAGCAAAGCTTTTGAAGCAACGATGAAGCCTGGGGTGCAGAACCCGCATTGCAGGGCAGCATGAGCGATAAACTTTTGCTGAAGCGGATGCAATCCCTGTGGAGTCGCGATGCCTTCAATGGTCGTTACGTTGCATCCATCAATTTCCACTGCCAAAACCAAACATGAATTCACCAATGCGCCATCCAATATCACATTGCACGCGCCGCAGTTGCCATTGTTACAGCCCTCCTTGGCGCCCGTTAATCCTAAAGTTTCGCGCAGCACTTCAAGCAGACTCTGGCGCGGCTCACACAAGAATTCAAATTCTTCCCCATTGATAGTAGCTTGCACCCGAATCTTTTTATTCATGATGCCCTCGCTCTTTCAATGGCTTTCTCAAGGGCGCGCCGCGTGAGCACCGCGCAAAGATGCTTTCGATACTCATCTGTACCGCGCAAATCAGAAATGGGACGCGCCGCGGCCTGCGCGATTCTCGCCGCTTCGCGAATGTTTTTTTCATTGATTTCTTTTCCCGCTAAGAACACACCTGCTTCTTCCACGAACAATGGGGTTGGCGCGACTGCCCCCAGCGCGATCCTCGCTGATAGGATTCGCTGTTTCGCTTTATCCAATGTGACTGATGCTCCCGCACCTACAACGGCAATGTCCATCTCATTACGCGGGATAAAACGCAGGTAGTGCGCGCCAAAGTTTTCTTTCACTACTGGAACTTTTATCGCTAGCAAGAATTCCCCATTTTGCAAAACATTTTTCCCGGGCGCAATACAAAACTGCTCAACAGGTATCTCACGCGTTCCATTGCTTCCCACGATAATACAGCCAGCTTCATGGACAATCAATGCCGGGATTGAATCTGCTGCCGGTGAGGCATTGCATAAATTCCCGCCCACGCTGGCCCGATATTGGATCTGTACCCCGCCAATCAAGTGGATGGCATCCACAAGCCCGGGATAGTTTTCCAAAACAGAAGGATTGTGACAGATCGCATGGCAGGAAGCCGCGGCTCCCAGCAACAGCCCAATCTGATTATCATAATTGATTGAGGTAAGTTCAGGGATATTCTTAACATCAATCAATAGTTCGGCCCTACGGCGACTCTCGCGCAACTGCACCAATAGGTCCGTGCCGCCGCATAAGATGCGCGCCCTTCCATTGTTGGATGTCAATAAACCTACAACTTCTTTGACATTACCTGCCGATACATAATCAAAGACTTGCATTAAGGCCTCCCGAGCGGTTGAATCCATGCAAGACCAACAAAGGTTTCAACTATTATAATCCAGCTGAAATCCAACTAAGGATCCCAAACAGGAAATATATGAACCGAACTTCATCGCAATTTTCTCGCGGCTATATCATCGCTCTGACCGCAACCTTGTCAGGATCCACTATTACTCGGGCCAGCCGGGTGGAACCACTGCACGGGAATCTGAAAGCTGTGGAAATCATGCCAAAATTGACGCCCGATGTCAATGAAAGGAATTGATGATGTATTTGGAATAAAGAGGGAAGAAGAGAAGGATTAAGTGATTTGTCCAGCAGAATTCTGCTGGACAAATCTTTTTACATGCAGGTGACAGTCACTTTGCCTCTGCGTTTCGCTTCGGAGAGGACATCGAAAAAGTGACTGTCATCTTTTATCTACTTTTTGGGCGCGCCTGCGTCTATCCATTGTTTGATGATTTCCAATTCCTCGGGCGTCAGGCTTGCAAAGTGTCCACCTGCTCTTTGCAGTTGGAACAAGACGCTATTTTGTGAATCGCCGAGGATGATCACCAGTCCATTTAAACTGCCGTTCACGATGCCAGCATAAGTCAGCATATTCAAACCACCACTGGCCAAATCGCCGTGACACGTCGTGCACTTGACCGCAACCAGCGGGCCGACATAAGTATCGAAGGTGAGTGTGCCATCTGGTCTCACAGTTCGTGAGCCGGAAATACTTGTTTATCTCACAGAGGGCGCCAACAACGAAGAGATTGCCACATCACTGGTGATCAGCCCGAAGACAGTCACGCATCACCGCGAGAACATCATGCGCAAGTTGAACCTGCACTCACGCGCGGAGCTCGTTCGTTACGTGATCAGAAAAGGGATCATCAAAGCGTAAAAGTTCCGCTTTTGGCGCCGTCCTCGGCACTAACTCGAAAGGCCGCCGGGGATGGGCGGCTGGAGTATAGAATAGTGATGACGGGCGCACAGCGCCCGTCATCACTATTTTCCCCAATGCTTTATTGATATGCGATTACTTGAGCGCGTCCAGGGCTTGCTGGAGGAGCGCCTTGGCGAAGGCCGAGTTGTGGACGCCTCTGCTCTGATCGTACACCACGAGCTTGTAGTTCCACATTGCCTGTGCGACTGCTTCGGGGTATACCCCCGGGATCGACCGGCCCTGCTGGAGGTTCCCGGCGTCGTCGGTGTAGTCCGCCGCCATGATGCCGCTCGCGACAAGCAGTTCATGGACCTCGTCGAGCATCGCCTGAACTTCAGTCTGCACGCCGTTGATGTCGAAGTTCTCGGCATCAGCATGGCAGGTCTGGCAGCGCGCCACTGCCGGCAGGTAGGTATGGTTTCTTTCATCTCCCATATGGCAGGCCACGCAGGTGTTCTCAACCGTCTTATAATGCGCGCTCGGAGTGCCGCTCACACCCAGTCCGCCTTCGCCGAGCAACATCGCGGCTTCAACACCGTAGTGGGTGCCGAACCGGGTATTTGTACCGAGGTCTATGTTTCCTCCGCTCGCCACGGGCAGATCGTTACGGATCTGGTGGCAGTTGGCGCACAGGTTGCCTTTGCCGCCGTCAAAGGTACCGCCGGTCTTCTCCAACACCACTGGCTTTTCACCTCCCGTCAGGGAGAAGTCGTCCTTTGTGTAAGTGGTGTGGATGTTGTGGCAGGTGCGGCAGTTGAACGGCGAGACATTCGTCACGCCTTCAACCGACGGGTCATGCGGGGGCAGGCCGGCGTTGATGCGCGCCTTGGTGCCCTCACTACCGTGGCAACCGGCACAGTCGGTGCCTTCGCCTCTTATGAAGGCCTCGCCCGTCCCATGCACAGAAAGCTCCTTGAACTGCGCCTGCTTGGAGAGGATCAAGGTGGTGTCATTGTGGCATTCGGTGCAGGTTAGGTCTGCGGCTGAAACTGATTCACCGGCCGGACCAGCTGGTCCGGCCGGTCC
>DATDRD010000147.1:0-4068 GCA_035291925.1 Anaerolineales bacterium | reverse complement strand
CATGCAACTCCACCAGTTTCCGGCAGATGGCCAGGCCAAGTCCCAAGCCGCCATAGCCACGTGCAGTGGTACGTTCTGATTGACGGAACTCATCAAAGATTACGCTTTGCTCGTGCAATGGGATACCCAAGCCTGTATCTTCCACCGATACGAGTACCCGGCCTTTATCAACACGAGCAGTTAAGCTAACCTCGCCATGGGTAGTAAACTTAACAGCGTTGTTGACGAGGTTTAATATAACCTGTCTCAGGCGCGTACGATCGCCCCATACGCGAGGCAGGGCTTTCGCGATTTCGACCCGCCAGGACAAGCCTTTATCGGAAGCCAGCTGCTCGCCAATCACAGAGACAGCCTCCAATACCCTAGACATTTCGAACGGCTCACACACCAATTTCAGTTGTCCCATATCACTGCTGGCCAGATCCAATACATCGCGGATCAACCCATCCAAGTGTTGGGCGCTGATGAAAATGCGTTGCAGATCTTTCTTAAGGCTGTCCTGCGAACTCGCCTGAGGGTGCTCATTACGAACTTCATATTCGTCCAGTAGTATTTTACTAAGGCCAGTAATCAGGTTTAATGGAGTGCGCAATTCATGGCTGACTACGGAGAGGAAGCGGCTCTTCAACTGGTTGGCTTCCTCCGCCAGCCGCCGCGCTTCCACAGCTTCACGATATAACCGCACACCCCTCAGCGCCGCGCCCAATTGCCGGACGATATCTGCACATGGATCAAGATTACTCGCATCGAAAGCCACAAAACCACTCAACTCCTTATATACTTTTAGCGGGAGCACAGCCAGTTGGTACGCTTGTTCGACCGGATAAAGACCCTCTGGAGGAAATTGCCGGCTGGGAAAACGCATCCCTGCCTGCAGACGAGACGTGCCAGAGTTCGACTTAAGAGATGTCTGCAGAACACTGCAAGCCACAGGATCTTCCCCCTCCGCTTCGTAATATCCTACAGTCGCACCTTGAATTCCAATGGCAGGCAGGTCAGTGGTTAATACATCGAAAATTTCGCGCTCCTCATGCGCGGTGAAGAACTTACTAGTCATCAGTCCCACCCGGTCAGCTTCACGGGCTTGGTGGAGCAAAGACCGTGTGGAACGCCCCCGCGCAGCGTCACTAATGGCAACACGCACCTGGTGCAACATATCCTCTTCCTGAGGGTTAGGAAGTTGCATGCTTACCACTTGCCGTATCAGAGGAAGCTGATCTCGCAATATTGTGACTGCGGCCTGCCATGCGAACAGATCATCTCCGCGATCCGAAACACGCTCCAGGATTTGCTTGATCATCAAATGGAAGGTCAATGGATCTTTTTGCTCCAGGCTCAGCAAGAAGGCTTCCACCAGACGTTGCACCAGGTAGGCGACCTCTTTTTGGCTCAGCCAGAGCGATTCATTATGAACAGCTACAGTCATCACCTGGGCCAGTTGTGATACGATTTGCCCACTAGTCATTTCCAGCGGCTTCTGCTCTTGGCTCTCTTCATCTTGTATACTGGCTGGTAATCCCGGCAGGCATCCGCATGACTCGCGGATCACCAAACGGGTCGGAATGCGTACCAGTTCTTTTACTGCCGACTCCCCCTTGATGACTTTCAACAACAATTCCACCGCCTGGTATCCCAACCCAAACATCGGATAATGCACGGTAGTGAGCGAGGGCACCAAAGCGCGGGCTTCGAGTCGGTCGTCGAAGCCGATGAGGGCGATATCCTGAGGGACCACGAATCCATTTTTGCGCAGACCATCCAAAACACCTATGGCCGAACGATCATTGCTGGCAATGACAGCCGTAAATTTTCCCCCCCGGCTGATGATCTGCTGAATCGCCTGACGCCCACCCTCATAATTGTGCGAACCGTAAGCAACCAAGTTCGTATTGAAGTGCAGCTTCAGTGAACGCAGTTCTGTCTCGAAAGCCTGTAACCGAACACTGCTATCACTATGCTCGGATTGGCGGCCGGCTATGAAAGCAATCTGGCGATGACCATGTTTTACCAGATGCTCGAGCGCCTGGCGAATTCCACCCACATTGTCGGCCACAACTGCAGGACCGGCATCACGATCCCCGGCAAAGATAGCGGGAAAACCACTTGAGATCAGATCCTGAGCGTAACGCTCTCCAGCTTCGGAAGCGAAGGGAGAAACAATAATCAATCCATCCGTATTCCAGGGGCCAACCGGTACAAAATCCACTTCGGGAGAGAGCAACGGCCAGGCAGGTCGCCCGGAGTCGATGCCGCAGGCCATCAGCAAGTTGCAGTTGCGATCATGGGCTGCAGCCTGGATGCCACGAAATACGTGACCCAGAAAACTGTCAGGTGTTCCAGTAAAAACCGGCCAGCCTGCAAGCACTCCTATCGTTGGGCGGACGTGTTTTCTTAGTTGCATGGCGCTACTTGGGTCGCTCAGTGGAAAAGCTATTGGCTAATACTAACATAATCCTTTTCCAAATGTAACTATTCAATTCAGCTCTTTCAGGGCGCCTCTTGGACTGTTTTGTCCACTACGACTTCAGCGCCCACTAGAACACATTAATCGTGATATTCATGGGCAGGTTTTTGAAAAACGTCCACAGGATTTCTCGCCAGATCTGCCATGGCACAATAAAGCTACGCCGCGCGGATAGCACGCCTGCTTACTCTCCTTTCTGCGCTAACAGGATCCAGCTACCGCTTGTCTCATTAATAAGTAAACTTTTTAAACTGCTTTGTAAGCCGGAATCAAACCCTAAGTTTAGCTAATTATGCGGCACTATGTAATAAGCGTTGATGTGTTGTAAAGATAACGCGGATACATAAATGGGATGGTGTCTCTGCCATCCCATTGTACAACTATTCAGTTTTTCTCCAACGCATACGCGATCGCTTCCTCCAGCGTCATTGCCTTGCCAGCTTTCCAGGCGGACTGGAAAGCCGCTTCATCCAACTGAGAGCACACCATGGCACTGACGCGCTCGAAGTCTGCAGGCGTGATCCCTTTCTAGCTTAGCTAATTTTGCCCTCCGTTCCAGAAGCTGTCTCAGGCCGTCATAGGTAAGGCGTTCTCTATCTTTGGAAACAAACAGGGCAGGAGACTGATCGTGGCGCATGCGCAGATAGGAACGTAGGGTTCTTCGGGTTTTACGTCCCATAAATACGATCCGTGTTT
Source organism: Anaerolineales bacterium (assembly GCA_035291925.1). Classification (GTDB taxonomy): domain Bacteria; phylum Chloroflexota; class Anaerolineae; order Anaerolineales; family Villigracilaceae; genus Defluviilinea. The sequence continues at coordinate 908 of DATDRD010000147.1, read as the reverse complement.
TACCGCCTTTTCCATAACGTATCATTACTGCCCCGGTATTCAAGTCAATTTCCTTGATGTTTGTATTGCACAATTCCTGTGCTCTGGCTCCAGTGTCAAGCAAGAATAGGAAGATAGCCCGATCCCGTTCCCCTATAAAATTTCCACGTTGACATGTATTGATAAGTGCCCGGATATCTTCGATGGAAATAGGCTCCAAGGGATCAAGAAACACCTTCGGTGCCTTGACCTTTAGCATCGGGTTTTTCCATTCAGGCGCCATCACCTCTTCCTTTGCAAGCCAGTGGAAGAATGCTCGGAGGGTTCTGTAGGCTGCATGGACGCCGCCTGAATTATGCGTCTCCGCAAAGGCGAGAAAGTAGCGTCGCAGAATATCCGGGGTGATTTCCCGGATGAACCTTAATGAGTTTGCGTTGCAATATTTGACCTCTTGCATAAGTGGGCACAATACAGCCACAGAGCACACAGAGACCTTTGAGAAACAGCCCTTAAAAACACTTTTTCTCTGCGATCTCTGTGGCAAAAAGGACTTTCGCAAGAGGTCTATTCAATGAAAGTACGCAGGAACTCTCGATAGAACTTGAGCGTGTGTCGGGATAGCTCTCTTGCCTGACGGTCAACCAAGAATGACTCGGCTGTTAGGCTGATATAATCCCCTTGGGAAAATTCAAGAATCGTCTGCTCATGGGTTTTACTCGAAAACAAAGTGGTTTTTCCTTCCTGAACAGCCTATTTACAGGGGAAAAACCACTATTTTTATTGAGCCGCCGATGGGATTTGAACCCATGACCTGACGATTACGAATCGTCTGCTCTACCAGCTGAGCCACGGTGGCAAATTATTCAGCGGCGGGGATTATAAAGGATTACACATAATCTCGCAAGTTTTTGACAGTACAGCACGTCTAT
>DATDRD010000146.1:0-1952 GCA_035291925.1 Anaerolineales bacterium | reverse complement strand
TAGCCTAGTTTGCAAAAGTCCAGTTATAAGTTTACTGACATGCGTAGTCTTCCTGGCTCTCGCCACGCCGATCCAAGCAGGCACCATCTATACCTGGGATGGCAGCGACAGCAGCCTGTGGACGGCCGGAGGCAACTGGAGTGGGGGCAGCGCGCCTACGTTAGCCACAGATGAGATTGTCTTTTACGCCACGGGCGCTACCAACCTCGCCACCTCCTTGAACGGTACCAGCTACTCGATCAACAGCCTCACCTTCAATAGCACCGCAACTTCGAACGTCACCCTCGCCGCGACGGGCGCAGAGACGCTTACCATCGGCGCCGGCGGCGTCTCAGTGTCGAGCGCAACTCATAACGTATATATTAGCGCTCCTGTCGTCCTTGGCGCAACCCAGACTTGGACCATTTCTTCTTCCGCCGCCTCGTACGCGATGAGTGTTACGGGCGTCATCTCGGGTGTCGGCTTTAACTTGACTAACTGAGCTTTTGCAAACTCTCAAATGACGTTGGAAAAATAGGGTGTTTTGGGTTTAATGTTGGTGTTTTGGCCCGGCGCAGGATGGCTGGGCGTGTTGGGGCGACCACGGAGGGTCCGAAGATGCCGGCGATTGTGGAGTTTCCGCAAGTGGTGCGAGAAGCTGTGAATGAATTCAGTGACCTGTTTTCTTGCGAGCCGCAGCGACGGCATTTCGCCGAGTATCTCACCGGCTTGATGGTGGCGGCAAACAAAACCATCACCGGCATCAACGGTGAGTTCGTCGAAACCGCCGATCAGTCGTGTCTGAACCGCTTTATTACCGCAGTCGAGTGGAGCGAGGAGGCAATCAACCAACGGCGGTTGGAACTGCTGCAGCGCGACCCGACGACCAGCTACAGCAACCAAGGGGTGATCGCCTTGGACGACACGCTTATCGACCACGACGGCAAGTTCATCAAGGACGTGGGGTGGTTCTGGGACCACGCCGAAGAACGTAACAAGATCGCCCACGATTACCTCTTTGTCAATTACGTTTGCACCAGCGGCAAGCACTATCCGCTGGAGTTCCGCCGCTTCAAGAAGCGAGAACAGTGTGAAGCCACGGGCGAGACGTTTCAGGACCACACGCAGTTGTTCTGCCAGTTGGTCGATTGGGTCTGCGAGCGGGAAATCCCCGGAGAATTCACCTTCGACAGCTATTTCACCAACGCCGAAAATCTGAATCACATCCACTCGAAGCCGGGCCGGAACGGCCAATCGCGGGCCTACGTGGGCGACCTCAAGTTCAATCGCAAGGTCGAGTGGAAGGGGAAAATATGGCGCGTGGATGAATTGGCGGCGTCGATTCCACCGGAAAACCGCAAGGAACTGCGCCGCGGCGACCAGCGGCAATGGTGCTTCACCTGCTCGCTGCATATCCCCAAGGTAAACCACAAGGTGCGGATCGTCGTCATCTGGAATCACCGCCACGACGCCGAACCGCGAAAGATTCTGGTCAGCAACCGGACGACGTGGGAAGTATGTCGCATTGTGCGGACTTATCGACATCGCTGGACGGGCACGGAGACCTATCATCGGGACGGTAAGCAGCAGCTTGGCATGGGAGACTGTCAGCTTCGCGATGGCCTGGGCCAGACCCGGCACATGTACCTGGTCATGCTGGCGTACACCTTGCTCATGCGTCAACTGCGGCAGGATCGTTCGCGCGAATGGGCCCTCTGTCGTCTGAAAACCATCGGCGAAGCCTGCCGAGCGATGCTGAACGAGACGCTCCGCGCCACCCTTACCTGGGTCGTTCAACAAGTCCAGGAACACGAAAAGGACCTTGACCATGTGTTCGTTAAAATACGGTTAGCCTAGTTTGCAAAAGTCCAGTTATAATACCCGGCTGACGGCATTGTTCGTAGGTGCATCTCTCGCAAAGGGAGGTTTCCTCATGCGCCCGACACTTCGCCTGCTGAGCGACAAGCTGATCG
>DATDRD010000145.1:0-3340 GCA_035291925.1 Anaerolineales bacterium | reverse complement strand
CGCAAGACTGGTCGCAAAAGATCAGCAGCAATTTCTTAAGCCCGTTGAGAGGTAATCTCTCAGCTGGACTTTATCCTGCTTAGTATCGGCGGCAACGATGCACATTGGTCTAAGACGCCGGATGAGATGATCGCCAGTCTCGGGAGATTGGTCGGACACATCTACGACCGATTGCTAGAGACGACCGAGGTCATTATTACCCAAATACCTCCCGAAAGAGGTGATGTATATCCGCTGATTATGCCGTCAGATACCCTGTGGAATGACATCGTCAAGCTGTATAACGACCGCATCCCCAAGGTTGCCGATAATTCCCGCGCTGACGGTAAGCATGTTTCCTCTGTGGATATATGGGGTATTATCCAATCCGATTTCGATCTCGATGAGGTGGGTTTACATCCCAGGGTGGCTGCTTCGGAGAGGATGGCCGATGTCTATTTCAACAAGATCATGAAGATTCTCGCTCAGCAACCTTGAGAAATAATTTGGGTTGATAAAACCCGCCAGATGGCCGGTGAGGCTGGTTTCTCCCTGGGATGCCCATCATAAGATCCACGCGGATTGGCGGAACCCCCATTTGATAAAAATATCCATCTTCGGCAAAGTCTGCCTCGGTCAGACCCGCAAGGGGTGCGCCGAACCTTTTTAATGCTTTATAGACAGCTGCCGCGTTGGTTGTATCTGTACTGATCCAAAAGTCCAGATCTTTTGTGAAACGCGATTCAGCATATTGTATGATGGCATAGCCGCCAATCACTAGATACTTAACGTTGTTGTCGTTGAAAAGTCTCAATAGATCGGTGAAGTCGGAGTTGACGAACATCTTTACCTTCGACTCTCCAGGTGTGCGGCACCAATTCCCAGGCAGCCTGAAAACGGGCCTGAGGAGGTTGAGATAGCCAGAATTTCAGGTCAAATGACCGGTCCAGTTCTTCTAAACTTCCTTTCCGTTCCACAAAGCCGGTTCGCATACAACTTCTCCTGAAGACATTGCTGAGTTTACCAAAGGGTATTACAGTGTAAATGCAAATATCAGCCGCACGCTGTTCTGGCTTAGCTACATCTATAAATAAAATTCGGCCTGGGAGGGTATCTCCCAGGCCGAACTATCCAGAGGCGTATTAGTTAGTTTTTGGTGCAAAACGCGCTCCTAAGCGCACTTGTCTACAGTCCTTTGACATCGTACCTTACCAATTGATCAGGCTTTTGTCGTCACTTTCTGGCCGATAACCCGTAAGTTAGCGGCGATCACACCCCAGCCGACCCATTTTTCGAAGCCGGTTTTACCATGATCCCAACAGCGATGCAGGCCAAATCGGCGCTTGAGCACACTGATCCGGCCTTCGATGCCAACGTGCCATTTGCGGCCGCGAACGAACCAAGGCTGCCTTTCCTGCTGCTTGCGTACCTCACTCTTCTTTCCCGGCTGAGGCAAGATCACTCGTTTGACGCCTTTCTCTTTAGCGATGCGTTCGTTGTTCGGCGAGTGAACGCCACGATCACCGCTGGCTTGATCAGGTGGGCGGCCAAAGAGCTTCTGGTGATGCTCCAGACTGGCAGCCCACTGCTGGTCGTCACTGGGATTACCTGCCAGCACTTCCCAGCGGGTGACGATGCCGCCGTCCACTTCGTCCAGCCAGACTTTGTGTCCATACTCAGTCGGCTTGTGAGCCTTGTTGCGCCGGATAATGTCGGTGTGCGGCTCAAAGAGGCTGACGATCTTCTCTGGGGCTGGCACTTTTTCCTGCTGGAACACCCGCCGAACGGTCTGATCCACTACTTGCTCGGCTCGCGGGAGAAAAGTTTCCAGGATTTCGGCAAGTTTTTCGGCTTCTTGGACCGTGCTCTCTTGCAGTTCTGGTAGGACTTGCCGGACTTGCTGAATGGTTACCTGAGCAGCTTTGACCAGCTTGCGATAGGCGACCATTCCCTCGATCTTGGCCGTCTCACTACCTTTGCGCATGGCTTCCCCCACCTGGCGGGCCAGTCGGCGCACACTGCGAATGCGGTTGCGAAAGACTTCCTTGCCCAAGCCGGCCTGTTCGCCCAGAACTTGCTTGGCCCGGCTTAGGCTCCGCCCGAGCACGCGGACACTATCGCCCAGTAAACTGCTATCGCTGGGTGGATGGATGTTGGTCTCCACCACGGTACCGTCCGTGCGCAGCTTGCGGCCTTTGGTCACCTTCAGTTGAGTGGCCAACTCTGTCAGGCGCTGATTGAACTGCTCCAGGGTTCCTGGCTGAATGAGCGCAGCCCAGCGGATCAGGGTGGTGTCATCGGGAACCTCGTTGAGATACACCCGGCAGAACTGGCGTAGGACCAGGCTATCTCGCACCTGATGCTCGGTCTGTTCGAAGCTCAGCCGATATAGGCGCTTGACAGCCAGCATGCGCAGCACCACTTCAACGGGGGTCGAGTTCCTCCCGGTCTGCTCGGTGCGTGGAAAGCGCTTGGCTAAGTCGCTCCTGATCAATTGGTAAAGTGCTTCATCTTCCAGGAGCTGGTCGATCTGAGCCAGCACCGGATCCATCTCATAGGTGAGCTGGAGAATGCGGTTAAAAAGCTTGTCAGTTTCATATCGGTCTTGTAACATTAAGGCGCCTCGGAGGTGGTTGTTTTGGTTGGTGCCTAACTTCTACCAAAGAGGCTATTGTTTTGTCAACGGTTCATTACGGGGTGCCTTTCGCACCAAAAACTAGTTAGCAGGCGGTTGACTTTAAGTCTTGTTTGCATGATCCTTTCTCCTTGGAAGAGAATGATTGAGAAAACCAGGGTCGGAAAGCTGCTTGCGCTTTGCGACCCTGGTATTTCACGCTATAAATGGATGCTAGCCACCCTCATGGATTTGCCAATCTAGGGGACGACTGTAATACGATTCTGTGGTCCTGGAGCAACAGGTGAATTCGCCGCGAAATATTTCTCAAACGCGTCAGTATCCACTTCACCACCGAGGCGATTCGTACCTTGCGTGAGGACTGGGAAACTATCGCCGCCATCTGCCAAGAAGGAGTTAACCGTAACACGATAGCTTGCCGCAAGATTGATCACCACGCCATTAAGCATGATCGTGTTCGGATCCACCTTATCGCATACACCTCCCGAAGCCTTCCACGTATATGTAAAGCCTGCAGAAACCTGCAGAATACGGGCGGTTGCCAATGTACAACCAGCGAATTGCTCTTCAAGCAATCTTTCAATCTGCGCGCCAGTCAACGTCATGGTGACCATGCTGTTGCCGAAGGGCTGGACGGTGAACATCTCGCCGTAGGTAACGTTGCCATCCCCTTCACCGGCCGGGCTGGAAGCAAAGGTGAGATCCGCGCGGATGCCGCCTGGGTTC
>DATDRD010000144.1:0-2700 GCA_035291925.1 Anaerolineales bacterium | reverse complement strand
AGTCTCGTCAACGGCCACGCCACCATCGGCGAGTTGCGCACATCCTTGATGCTGATGCGCTGACTCTTCTGCGCGTACGGGTTGTGGAAGGCGTTGATGTAGTTCTTCACGCTGACGTGCGCCAACTGCTCGACGGTCGTGCCGAACTCCCTCATATGGCGCGTGACCATCATGGCGTAGTAGCCCGAATAAAAACCTCCGACGGGATAGTCAAACGACACGTCGGAGGCGAGCGCTATGAATTCATTTCCTTTCCACGTCTCCACATGCGACATGGTCTCGAAGCCGTAAGCCACACACACATCCATGTGACCGCTGGCGACGGACTTCCACGCTTCCTGGAAGCACAGTCCGCCCGTCGCGCCGCCGCCCTCCACGCGGTGGCCTGGCTTGGGGCACAACCCGAGGTAGTCCTGGGCCATGATGCCAGCCATCAACTGTCGGGTGAAGTGATCCGAGAAGTACGAGGCAACGGAACCATCCACGACGCGGGTAAATGTCGGGAAGTCAAGGCCGATATCCTGAATGGCATAGTCATACGCCTCCTTGATAACTGCCTGGAAGGTCTTGTCTGGTCTTGCCTTTGCGAACTTCGACACCCCGCCTGAGATTGCATAAACAGGTCTCATCAGCGAACCTCCTTTGAATGAAGATAGCTCTATCTTTGCAGAAATCGAATCAAAATACAACTGACATTTGTCCATAACATATCATGTCATTGCGAGCCCCGAAGGGGCGAAGCAATCTCCTGTTAGACGAGTAAATCTCCTCGATGTGTCAAAAACCGTTTAATTCGGGGATTGCTTCGTCGCCCGAAGGCTCCTCGCAATGACATCTTATTTATGCTAGACTCGGCGCATGGAAACCCTCGAAACCTCCATTTCCCCCGACGATCCACAATTCCTTGCCAATAAAAAGCATAACCTTTCGTTGGTCCACATCCTGCGCGAGCGACTTGCCATCATCCGCGCAGGCGGCGGCGAGAAATATCGTAAACGTCACGAAGAACAGGGAAAGCTCTTTGTGCGCGAACGCATCGAACGCCTGCTCGACCCGGGCGCGCCGTTTCTGGAACTCTCCACGCTGGCAGCGTTCGATATGTACGATCTCGAAGCGCCCGGTGCAGGCATCGTCACGGGCATCGGACGCGTCTCGAATCGCGAAGTCCTCATCGTTGCCAACGACGCCACCGTCAAAGGCGGATCGTATTTTCCGATGACGGTCAAGAAGCATCTGCGCGCCCAGCAGATCGCCGAAGAGAATCATCTGCCCTGCCTGTATCTCGTCGATTCGGGCGGGGCGTTTTTGCCCCTGCAGGACGAAGTCTTTCCCGACGTGAACCATTTCGGTCGCATCTTCTACAACCAGGCGCGCATGTCCGCCAAAAAGATTCCGCAGATCGCGGCGGTGATGGGCAGTTGCACGGCGGGCGGCGCGTACGTCCCTGCGATGAGCGACGAAGCCATCATCGTCAAAGGCACAGGCACGATCTTCCTCGGCGGACCTCCGCTCGTCAAAGCCGCGACGGGTGAAGATGTCACTGCCGAAGAATTGGGCGGCGCGGATGTCCACACACGCCTCTCTGGTGTTGCGGATCACTTCGCCGAAGATGATGACCACGCAATCGAACTATTACGCGGGATTGTTTCAACGTTACAACAGCCTGCCCTGAGCTCGTCGAAGGGTTCAAACGTTCAAACGGCTCTTTCGACGTTGGAAGTTGCTTCCCCTGAAGAACCTGTATTTCCAGCTGACGATTTGTACGGCATCCTGCCCGCGACCTTCCGTGAGACCTACGACGTGCGCGAGATCATCGCCCGCCTCGTGGATGGAAGCAAATTCCACCAGTTCAAAGCGCGCTACGGTACGACTCTCGTCTGCGGCTTCGCGCGCATTCAGGGATACCCCGTCGGTATCATCGCCAACAACGGAGTCCTGTTCAGCGAGTCCGCGCTCAAAGCGACTCACTTCATCGAGTTGTGCGACCAGCGCGGCGTACCTTTATTGTTCCTGCAAAATATCACCGGCTTCATGGTCGGGCGAGAGGCCGAAGTGGGCGGCATCGCCAAGGACGGTGCGAAGATGGTCCACGCAGTGGCGAACACCCGCGTCCCAAAATTGACCGTCGTTATCGGCGGCTCCTTCGGCGCGGGTAACTACGCCATGTCTGGCCGCGCCTACGGCTCGCGCTTCCTCTGGATGTGGCCCAACGCGCGCATCAGCGTCATGGGCGGGGAACAAGCCGCGAACGTCCTGCTCACCATCAAACAGGATCAACTCGCGCGCGAAGGCAAGCCTGCTATGACTAAAGAAGAAGCCGACGAGTTCAAGCGTCCCATTTTGGAGAAATACGAAAACGAAGGCAATCCCTACCATTCCACTGCACGATTATGGGATGATGGTGTGATCGATCCAGTGGATACGCGACAAGTGCTGGGTCTTGCATTATCAGTTGTATTAAACTCACCTGTTGAAGAAAATAATTTTGGGGTGTTTAGGATGTAGAACGAAAGAGGAAAGAAGAAAGAGGAGAGGCGTGCATGAAGTATGCTGAATGGATTGAGACTGTTCCGTCTGAGATCATCAATGATCCGATTTGGAAACTTGAAGTCTATCGACTGGCTTTATTTATAGACGACATTGGGTGGCCGGATGTTCTTGCATTGTCGAAGAATAACTTAATGTGGGGAGTGGCGGATC
>DATDRD010000143.1:0-3557 GCA_035291925.1 Anaerolineales bacterium | reverse complement strand
GATACAAAAATCGAAATGGATGGTGTCGCGAACATGATTAATCAGGCGCGGGAATTTCATGAAGCCGCGCTAAGATATTTGGAAAAGTAAATCACTTGTCTTGGCAATTACAAATCCGAAGTTGTGGGCTTCAGATTTTCTATTTGGAAATGCCTGCTGCGGCGCGATGGGTAATGGTGAATCACTCCCGTTGTCAGGGTGTGGGGGGTGGGAGGAAAACGCAGCAAGATCTTAGCGAATCACAAAATTGGTAGTTGTAACCTGTTGGGGAAAATGCTACACTGAATGGAACAATCCCAGTCCGAAGAAAACAAAGCCACTTCATCTGACCAGATCATAAGTTATGCTGTTCAAGGAGGAATGATGAAAGATTTGGATCAATCGCACAAACCCGGAGTCGCCTTGTACCACTGTCTTGACCATCATCGAATGGCAGGCGCTTTACATGCGCATTCACAAAACATCCGTGCTTCCCCAATCTCCTCCATCCACGCATCAGGTCATTCGCTGGATTGCCCAACTCGGCGGTTTCTTGGGACGTAAGTCAGATGGAGAACCACGTATTGTCGTCATTTGGCGCGGTTGGCAAAGGCTACAGGATATGGCGGCTACTTGGGCGCTGATTGTTAATGAACATACCCAACTTGTGGGTAATAGATAGCCCCTTTATAAGTTCAGCAGGGTCGTGGCGGTACATTGATCTTGGGAATGGCAGGACTGAATTTACAATGACATTCGAATACGAACTCAGGCAGGGAGTCATGAGTCGCTGGCTTGATCGAATTTCTATTGGGCCAGCGATCAGGCGCGGCATCCGCAAGGCATTAGAGAATTTGAAGAACCATTTTGCAGATAAAGGGTCAAGACAATGACCGATGAATTGCATAATCTGCGCGTCAATTCAGATCGGATGCTCGACGCGTTCAACGAGCTGTCCCAGATCGGTGCGACGGGCGCCGCGCTGACTGGCGAAGCCGTGTCGAAGCGTGATGGCGGCGTGAACCGGCCCACTTTCAGTGAGGCGCACCTTGCGGCGCGTCAATGGTTCCGTGAACAGATCGAGAAAGCGGGGTTGGAGTTTCGCACGGACGGCGCGGGAAACCATTCCGCTGTCCTTGCCAGTGCAGGTCGAGTAGGCGGCGGGTTTCGATACGCGGAGAACGCTACTCAACCATCGCCGCCATATCGAGACCAAACACTTCTCCTCGGGTCCCATCTTGATTCTGTTCCAAACGGCGGCCGCTTCGATGGCGCGCTGGGCGTGATGGCCGCACTCGAGGTGTTGAGGACGATCAAGGATGCGGGACTCAGGCCCAGGCTTAATCTGGAAGCGATCGATTTCACCGACGAGGAAGGCACGCTGGTGGGTCTGCTTGGGAGCTCGGCGCTGGCAGGTCATCTTCGGCATGAGATCCTACAGAACCCGCGCGGTGGACGCGAGGCCCTCCTTGAAGGGATGGAACGCGCAAGCTTATCCGATGAAAGCATGCTGAGCGCGGCCCGCTCAAAGGACTCGCTTGCAGGTTATCTTGAACTGCACATCGAACAGGGTAAGCGGCTCGAGCGCGCGGGCATAGACATTGGCATTGTGTCTGCGATCGTTGGCATTTGGTCGTATCGCCTGTCATTCCTTGGTCGCGCCGATCACGCAGGGACAACAACCATGGATGAGAGACGCGACGCGTCGCTGGGTGCAAGCGCGTTCACGCTGTCGGCGCGGGAGATCGTGATGAACGATTTTCCTAATTGTGTCCTCAATATCGGGGACATGGAATTTACACCCGGTGCGTTCAACATCGTTGCCGCGCGCGTGGATGTGTCGCTGGAGTTTCGCTCTCCTGATGAGGAGGAATTCCAACGCCTCGCTGTAAGCTTGCTCGAGCGCGCAAAACAGGAAGCCCGGCGGTTTGGGTTGGAATTAAGAGCGGAATCTTTAGGCAGGCATTCTCCATCGTTGATGAGCGAGAAGATACAGCATGCCTTGGCGGACGCATGCAATAACCTTGGGCTGAGTCATGTCCCACTCATTTCAGGCGCCGGTCACGACGGGCAGTCACTGGCGGATATCTGCCCGGTTGGAATGATCTTCGTTCCGTCGGTAGATGGAGCGAGTCACTCGCCGCGCGAATACACGGAATGGGAGGATTGTGTGAACGGTGCAAATGTTTTGCTGCAAGCGGCGTTGATGTTGGGAATGTAGGTCACGTTTCAAACGTGACCTACTACAGGAGCAGGTGTTCATGAAAAATTTTGACCCGCGTTACAACGATATTCCCAAGATCGAAATCCATTGCCATCTCGAAGGGGCAATCCGCACGCAGACCATACTCGATATTGCCAGGGAATACAATCTGCAACTGCCTTCCTATGATGTCAATGAGCTGGATCGGCACGTCAAGGTGTTGGATCAAATGCGCGACCTGCACGCCGTGCTGGAGGCCTTCGCCATTTTTCAAAACAGCATCACTTCGCCAAAAGTTGTCGAGCGCATCGCCTGGGAGCTGTTTGAAGATTCCGCCAGACAAAATATCAAACTTTTTGAAGTGCGCTTCTCGCCGGACTGGGCCTTTCACGGACACAACCTGGATTGGGATGAGGCTCTGGAGGGAATCCTGCGTGCCAAGGAACGCGCCGAACGCGAATTTGACATGGCGATTGGATTGATCGCCATTACCTCGCGCGGCATGGGACCCGAATCCTGCGTCCGCACCGTGGATTGGGCCATCCGCTGGAAGGAGCACATTCTTGGGATCGATCTGGCGGATAGCGAGGCTGCGCATCCGATCCGCGAGTTCATCCGGCCTGTGATGAAAGCGAAGGAGGCGGGACTCAAAGTGACGATCCACTCCGGGGAAGACACGCCAGCCTCGGCTGTGGTGGAAACGATTCGAGTCGCGGATCCCGATCGAATCGGGCATGGCATCCACATCATCGAAGACCTGTCTGCTGTGGCGTTGGTCAAGGAGCGCGATATCACGCTGGAGATCAACCCGTGGAGCAATTACCTGACCAACTCCGTGCCGACGATTGAGGCGCATCCTTTAAAGAAGTTATTTGATCTGGGCGTAAAGGTCACGATCAATTCGGATGACCCCGAAGTACTCGAGACCAACTTGAATAACGAATATCGCATCGCGCATGAGATCCTGGGTATGAGCATGGATGACATTGCGACTTGCAACCGATATGCATATGAGGCTTCGTTTATCCCTCATGAGGCACGGAAAAGAATCTGGGACAAACACTTCCTGAAGTGAAGCCATGGAAATCACCAAATCTTTTACGCCCTCCAATTTGGCAGACTGGCGAAACTGGCTGACCAAGAATCATGACCGTGAGCGGGAAGTCTGGCTTGTATATTTCAAGGCTGCCAGCGGCACGACGAACATTGATTACGAAAGCTCTGTCGAAGAGACCTTATGTTTTGGCTGGATTGACAGCATCATCCAAAAGATCGACGAGGTAAAATACGCCCGCAAATTTAATCCGCGCCGCATGGGAAGCAAGTGGTCTGAGACGAACAAGCGCCGCATAGTCAAAGTGATCCGTGAAGGCCG
>DATDRD010000142.1:0-4334 GCA_035291925.1 Anaerolineales bacterium | reverse complement strand
TCGGGTCGTGCGGTTTTGGTGGATGTGAAGAACGGCAGGGAGGTTGCCACTGCTGTTTATCCATACTCGCATGGCGTCATGGATGAAAAGCTTCCCGATACAGAGATTCGTCTCGAACCTGATTGGGCATTGCAGGATCCGCAGGATTATGTGCGTGTGTTCCAGAACACGATTCCCACAGTGCTCAAAGAATCACGTGTAAACCCCGATGATGTGATCGGCATCGGCATTGATTTCACCGCCTGTACCATGTTGCCAACCAAAGCCGATGGAACTCCGTTATGTGATCTGCCTGAATATCGCGCGCATCCGCATGCATGGGTGAAGTTGTGGAAACATCATGCTGCGCAACCTGAGGCTGACAAAATAAACGAAACCGCGCGCGCAATGAACGAAGACTGGCTGGATCGCTATGGTGGGAAGATTTCATCCGAGTGGTTTTTCTCGAAGGCATTGCAGATTGTCAACGAAGCGCCCGAGATTTATCATGCGGCAGCTCGCCTCATCGAAGCAGCGGATTGGGTCGTGTGGCAGCTCACAGGAACGGAGACGCGCAACAGCTGCACGGCTGGATATAAAGCGATCTGGTCAAAGCGCGATGGATTCCCCTCGACAGACTATTTCGCTTCTCTCCACCCGCAACTTGCCACCATTATCAAGGACAAACTCTCCACTGACATTCGTCCCGTGGGCGAACGCGCGGGCGGGTTGACCGAGCAAGCGGCGCGGTGGACGGGTCTCAGACCTGGCACCGCTGTTGCTGTTGCCAATGTTGACGCGCATGTGGCTGTCCCTGCGGCGACAGTGACTGAGCCTGGACGCATGGTCATGATTATGGGCACATCCATTTGCCACATGGTGCTGGGTGCAGAAGAACACATTGTGCCCGGTATGTGTGGATATGTGGAAGATGGGATCATCCCCGGCTTCTTCGGTTATGAGGCAGGTCAGTCGTGTGTGGGCGATCACTTCGCCTGGTTTGTTGAAAACTGCGTTCCTTCTGCGTATGAGCAGGAAGCCAAAGAACGCGGCCTGGATATTCATCAACTGCTCGAAGAGAAAGCCGCGCAGCTCAAACCCGGTGAAAGTGGATTGCTCGCGCTTGATTGGTGGAATGGCAACCGTTCTGTGCTGGTGGATGTAGGTCTGACTGGTGTCTTGCTTGGTACCACGCTGGCGACCAAAGCTGAGGAAATCTATCGTGCATTGATTGAAGCCACTGCCTACGGCACACGCATCATCGTGGAAACCTTCCAGCAGAATGGTGTACCTATCCATGAATTGGTTGCCTGCGGTGGTCTGCCAGAGAAGAATAAACTGCTCATGCAAATTTATGCCGATGTGATCGGACTGCCGATCAAGGTCAGCGCCTCGAAGCAGACTCCTGCCTTAGGGTCGGCGATGTTCGGGGCGGTCGCGGCCGGCAAGGGCTTGGGAGGATACGACTCAATTTACAACGCGGCAAAGATGATGGCACATCTGAAAGATGAGACATATATCCCCAATCCTGAAGATCAAGGAATGTATGAGAAGTTATACGCGGAATACGTCATCCTGCATGATTATTTTGGGCGCGGCGCGAATGATGTGATGAAGCGCTTGAAGAATATCAAGGCAAATGCAAGGAAGTAAAAAATTATGTCATTGCAAGGGCGTTGGGCTTTCGCCCGAAGCAATCTCATCGTAAAGTTGGAGACTGCTTCTGGAAGACTCGCAATGACATGTGGAGAAACCCATGCTTGAAAAACTGAAAGAAGAACTGGTGCAATTGCATCTTGAATTACCGAAGCATAATCTCGTTGCGTGGACGGGTGGCAATGTCAGCGCACGCGATGAAGAAAGCGGTTTGGTGGTGATCAAGCCCAGCGGAATCCGTTATGAAGAACTGCGCCCTGAACACATGGTCGTGGTGGATTTGGATGGAAAGATCATCGAAGGCGATTTGAAACCGTCATCGGATACCGCCAGTCATCTTTATATCTATGAACATTGCGCAGATGTGAGTGGTGTGGTGCATACACATTCGGCGTATGCCACCGCGTTTGCGGCCGTCAACAAACCCATCCCGGTTGTGTTGACAGCTATTGCCGATGAGTTCGGTGGTCCCATCCCATGCGGCGGATTTGCGTTGATCGGCGATGAAGCCATTGGGAAGGTGGTTGTCGAAAGTATTGGCAAATCTCCTGCGGTTTTGCTCAAGAATCACGGCGTATTTGCAATTGGCAAGGATGCGAAGTCAGCGGTCAAAGCGGCTGTTATGACTGAAGATAATGCCAGGACAGTCTGGCTGGCAATGCAAATCGGTACACCTGATGAAATTCCACAAGAAGATGTTGAGAAATTGCATCAGCGCTATATGAACGTATACGGACAGTAATTTCACTGCGAAGCGCTTCGCGCGAAGCAGTCTCCTTGTAACAGGAGATTGCTTCGTCGGGAAAAACCGCGAAGCGTCCTCGCAATGACAGCATTAGGAAAATTATAGGAGACGAAATCATGTTGGATCTAAGACAAAACGAAGTCTGGTTTGTAACGGGGAGTCAACATTTGTATGGTCCCAAAACACTGGAAACGGTCGCTGAACATTCGCGCGAAATTGCCGCGGCTCTGGGCGCTTCCGTGCATGTGCCGGTGCAGGTTATTTTCAAGCCGGTATTGACCACGCCGGACGCGATCCGTGAATTATGTTTGGAGGCGAACTCAGAGAAAAAATGCGTGGGGTTGATCACCTGGATGCACACTTTCTCACCTGCCAAAATGTGGATCGCCGGGTTGAGCCTGCTCAGGAAACCATTCCTGCATTTGCACACACAATACAATCGCGAAATTCCCTGGCCAGAGATTGACATGGATTTCATGAATCTGAACCAGTCCGCGCACGGCGACCGTGAGTTTGGATTCATCGGCAGTCGCATGCGACTCGACCGCAAGGTGGTCGTTGGCTATTGGCAGGATGATGACGTTCAAGAAAGCATCGGCGTTTGGATTCGCGCCGCCTGTGCATGGGCGGATGCGCAAGGCGCAAAGATCGCGCGCTTCGGCGATAACATGCGCGATGTGGCGGTGACAGAAGGTGATAAGGTCGAAGCGCAGATACAACTTGGATATGATGTTTATGGTTATGGGGTGGGTGAATTGGTGAAAGCTGTTAACGAAGCATCCAATGTTGAAATTCAGCAGACGATGGAAGCCTATCTTGACGAGTATGATGTCGTTCCCACACTCCAGCCTGGCGGACAAAGATATGATTCACTCATCGAAGGTGCGCGCATCGAAGTGGGCTTGCGCAGCTTTCTTAGCGCGGGCAATTTCAAAGCATTTACAACCACGTTCGAAGATCTGCATGGATTGGCGCAACTGCCCGGCTTGGCTGTTCAGCGTTTGATGCGTGATGGATATGGCTTCGGTGCGGAAGGTGACTGGAAAACGTCTGCATTGGTGCGCGCGATGAAGGTGATGAGCGCCGGATTAAAAGGTGGAGTCAGTTTCATGGAGGATTACACCTACCATTTCAGTGCAACGGGCGGCAAGGTGCTGGGAGCCCACATGCTTGAGATCTGCGAATCGATCGCATCCAGCAAACCCAGATTGGAAATCCTGCCACTCTCCATTGGCGGGAAGGCCGATCCCGTGCGCCTGATCTTTGACGCGAATACTGGTCCCGCAATTGGAGCGTCCATCATGGATATGGGTCAGCGCTTCCGCATCGTCGCGAACGTTGTGGATGTTGTGCCAACCGATGCGCCTCTTCCCAGACTTCCAGTTGCGCGCGCGTTATGGATTCCGCGTCCGAATCTCAAGGTTGCTGCAGCCGCATGGATCTACGCGGGTGGCGCGCATCACACTGGCTTCAGTTACTCCGTTACGCCCGAGCATCTGCGCGATTTTGCTGAAATGGCGGGAATCGAATATTTGCTCATCAACGAAGACACCCATATTGACGAATTCAAAAAGGAACTGCGCTGGAACGATCTGTATTATCACCTGGCGAAGGGAATATAAATCTGTATGAAGAAATAGACATGCGCTGTAGTTTTCTCCCTTGTGCTGTTTAGCCTGTTTTTGGCTGCATGTAGTTCAACCCCGACACCGACTGCTGAAACCAGCAAGCCCGAATGGTTTGGCTTCGAACTCACTGACGTGCAGACCGGCGAGACCTTTACCATGAACGATTTTGCCGGAAAGGGTTGTGCTTGTTGAAACCATGGCGATGTGGTGCCCCAACTGTGTCGTGCGGGCGAACGAAGTGAGAAACCTGCACAACCTGCTTGGCAATCCGGATGGCCTGGAATGGCATTTTGCTGTTGCCCAGCCTGAAGTTGCACGTGCGCTTG
>DATDRD010000141.1:0-5479 GCA_035291925.1 Anaerolineales bacterium | reverse complement strand
ACCGATAATCTTCGCGGCTGCGTTTGCAAGCGGGATGGCGATTGCCAGCGCGCCCAACCCAAAAGCGAGGATCAGGATCGCATACATGCCGAAGATCTGCGCGTTGCCACCGCCAGTGGCCTTCATAATCCCGATCTGGCGTGTCTGCTGGGCCATCAATGCGGTGATGGTGTTGACGATCAGGAAGCCGCTCAACAAAACGGTCAGATAACCGAGGATGCCGAGCAGGAAGAACATCGCCTGTGCGATATTCCAGGCGAAGTGGTGCCCGGGTTGATAGACCAAAACAAAGCTATCGGTTGCGCCGGCGCGCTCGACGCGATCGGCGATGGCCTGTGCTATTTCGGTTACGTGTTCTGCATCGGTCTGATTTTGGGATACGCTGACGGCAAGTTCACTGTACTGATCCGGATCTCCTCCAAGCCATTCCAGCGTATCGGGTGTCACGTATGCATTGAATGTCTGCGTGAACGAGAATGGAATTCCCGTCACATCGTGAATGTAACCGGCAAGGGTCAATTCGCGCTGCTTGCCATTCCCCAGTTCGACAACGATGGTATCGCCAGGCTTATAACCGACCGAAGCGGCTGAGGCATCCACGAGGATCTGCTTGTCGCCAAAGGCAGGCAGGCTCGTCTCGCCTAATACGGGCTTGAGGAAATTGAGTGTCAGAGCGTTGGGGTCTTCGAGCGCGGTAAATAGGATCTCAATCGGTTCTCCCTCGGACCGGACCAGTTGTCCGCCTGCTGTGGAGCGGCCTTCCACTGCATCCACACCCGGCATCGAGCGCGCCAATTCGACTATATCCTCATCCATGGGAAATGCATAAACTGTCGCTTCGGAGGGATTTGTCGAAAGATAATCGCTATCCATGCTCTCATTCATGTAGAGGTTCATATTGCTGTTGAATCCGACGGCAAACGTGCCAACAGCAATTGTGATCATTGTAATGAAGGTGCGCGACTTGTTGCCCCAAAAGTCCGCCCAGACCTTTTTCCAGCGACTCGTCATGGTACTAATTCTCGCATTTCAATATTATTCTCCTGCTCGTGTCTGTCTGAGGTCTAGTTTGGCACGTCTCACATAACCTCACACTATGCGGTTATTCAATGTTCAATGGAACAGTCGCTTTCGCTGAAACGCGTGTGACTGTCACCTCCGGATTACTCGTATGCCAGGGTATCTTTTACAGTCAGGCGGGAGGCGCCGCGGGCCGGGAGTGCACTGGCAATTGCGGCGAGAACCAGTGTAAAGATCAGCCAGGCGATGATGCCCGTCACGCCGTAGACGGCGTTCATGGGCGTGGTGAGTAGTGCCATTCCCACGCCGAAGCATAGCACGTACGTGATAGGGAGCGAGAAGACAATACTGATTGCCCAACTAATCACGCCGATCACCATCCCCTCCACGATGACGATCGATTGGACGTTGCCGTTGGAAGCGCCGATGGCGCGCATCACGCCGATCTCGCGCGTGCGTTCCAGCACGTTGATACTCATTGTGCCCATCAGGCCCAACCCGCCGACGATAGCGATCAGGCTGGACATGACCAGCATCATGTAGACCAGGATGTCGGTTTGCGATTTTTGACTGCTGACAAATTCCGCGCCCAGTCCGGCGGTATTGACTTGAATGCCGAGCTCTTCATATAGAGTCTGGATTTGTTCACTGATCTTCTTTTGTGTTTCCTCGTCATGCTGGTCGGTCAGGATGCGAATTGAGTAAACCTGTCCTGGACGCCCGATGAGGCGGCTCAGATACTCATAGTTGACGTACAATAGTGGCGGGTTGATATTGCCTACGATGGTGTAAATGCCGACGATTTGCCATTTCGTTTCCTTGTTGTCAATATCAACGGTCAGCCAATCGCCAACCTTCAGGTCCGGGAATTTGGCGAGCAGATGATTGCCGATGACCACCGCGTTCTCATCGCCGGTCGTCAGCCAGCGGCCCGCGATGATGACCGGGTCAATCAGCGTGGAGGTAGAAGGCGGCGCGACGAACGCGATCTGCGTGCCCGCTTGCTCCCGGCTTGTGATCAATGTGCCTTCCGCTTCCGTCCAGCCTTCCACACTCGATACACCGGGGACGCTTTCGGCGATTGGGGCAACCTCGTCGAAACGATAATAACGCGGAAAGGAGACGTTGATGTCGGCAAGAATGTAGCCCTGAATATCTTTGATGGCTTTGTCGAACGACTCCCGCAAATTGTATACGCCGATAAAGATCGCGCCGCCGAGGACCAGGGTGAACAGGGTCAAGCCGAGGCGGAGTTTGCGGCGGAACACGTTCCGAAGGGAGAGTCGGATCGGGCGCGGGATCAGGAGCGCGGTCCGGCTGACGCGCTTATCCTTCGGGGTGGCGTTCCCGCCTATGCCATAGTCACTGATCGCCTCGCGGACGGTCATCCGCACACTATTGAAAATGGGATAGAGAGCCGCCAGCAATGGCACGAGTAGGGACACAATTGCCTGCTGGATGAGCGTCTGCGGATATGTCTTGAAGGGCAGAGGCGTGACGTTGATGAAGTTCGCCATCCCGGCGCCAATATTTTGCGCCGCGAAATTGGCGAGGGGAACTGCGATTGCCAGCGCCGCCAAGCCGAAGCCCAGAACCAAAGCCAGATACATCACAGAGATCTGACCCATCCCGCCGCCCACGGCTTTCATGATCCCGATCTGGCGAGTCTGCTGGGTCATCAGCGCGGTAATGGTGTTGATGACCAGGAACGCGCTCAACAGTACCGTCATGTAGCCGAGCACGCTGAGCAGGAAGAAAACCCCCTGCATGATGCTCCAGGCGTAATGGTGACCGGGCTGGTACACGTTCACGAAATACACGGTGGCTCCGGCGCGCTCCATGCGGTCTGCCACGGCCTGCGCCACCTCGGTCACATGTGCCGCGTCTGTTGGGTTATCCTTTATACTTATGTTTAGTTGATTGTAGGATTGTGACCCACCGAGCCATTCCAGGGTCTTGGGCGTCACATAGGCGGTGACCATTCTCGCCAGTGAGTAGGGCGGCGCGGTCACATCGTGGGCGTATCCAATCATCTTCAGCTCGCGGCGTTTCCCGTTCGTCAGTTCGATGACAAGCATATCGCCAGGCCTGTATCCCAACGGCGCGGCGGACGAATCGATCAACACCTCTTTTTCGCCGAGCGGTGGCAGGCTGGTTTCGCCCGGCGCGGGTTTGATTTGGTTTACCGTGAGTGTGCCCGGGTTATCGAGCCCCGTAAATAGGATCGTGAGCGGCTCCTGCCCGGCGCGAATCAAATTCCCACTGGTCTGGGCGATTCCTTCCACCGCGTCCACGCCCGGAACCTCACGCGCCATCCGCACCATATCGTCATCCAGCGGATATGCTGACACAGTTCCCTCCGAGGGGCTGGACGAGAGATAGTCGCTATCCAGGCTCTCGAGGATGTACAGGTTCATGTTGCTGGTGAACCCGACCGCGAATGTGCCCACCATGATGGTCATGATCGTCAGCATGGTGCGCGATTTATTCCCCCAAAAATCCGCCCACACTTTTTTCCAGCGACTGCTCATTGCCTTTCTCCACTAAATTTGATTTATTTTCTCTTTATACTTGACAATGCATGAGATTGCTTCGTTAGTTGCTTCTTCTTACTCTCCTTACGCAAAAAACGTCCCGCAAGTTGCTTCGAATCAAGCCTGCTTATGGCTTAACCTGCGGGAAGATGAGATACATCAGGGAGTACTCTGGAAGTTCGCTCAACATAAGGAAATAGAGCGCCAGCTCTTTGACTCGGGTGGGCTCAATGAATCGAAATCTTTATGAGCTAGTTGGTTGTTACTCGTAAGCCAGGGTGTCTTTTACCGTCAACTTTGAAGCGCGCCGCGCAGGCAGCGAACTTGCGATCGCGGCTAGGACCAGAGTGAAAATCAGCCAGACGAAGATTCCTGTTGCGCCCAGGACGACGGGAAAGGGGGATTGAAACATTGCCATTCCTACGCCGAAAGCCAGGACATTGGTGACGGGTATGGATAAAACAATACTGACTATCCAACCGATCAGACCGATGATCACTCCCTCCACAATGACAATGCTTTGAATATCGAAGTTTGATGCGCCGATGGCGCGTAGCACGCCGATCTCGCGCGTGCGCTCCAACACGTTGATGCTCATTGTTCCCATCAGGCCGAGTCCGCCCACGATGGCGATCATCACGGCCATCACAAGCATGAAGATGACGAAGATATCGGTCTGCGCGGTTTGATCCCGCACAAAGTCCGCGCCCAACTGCGTGTTGGTTACCTGTACGCCGCGCGCTTCGAAGATCGCTTGTAATTGATCGTTGACGTTGTTTTGCGTGACGGAGTCGTGTTCGCTGGTGATCACGCGTAATGAATACGCCATCCCGGGCTGGTTGATGATTTTGCTGAGATATTCATAGTTGGCATAAAGAAATGGCGTATCCCCGCCGCCCACTATGGTATAAAAACCGACGATTTCCCATTTTGTTTCTTTCCGGTCAATCTTGATTGTCAAGGTGTTGCCAATCTTCAAATTGGGCAGGATGTTCAGAAGTTGATTGCCGACCACGATGGCATTTTCGTCGCCTGGTTTAAGCCAGCGCCCTCCTGAGATGATGGGATCGATCAGGGTCGAGGTGGATGGCGGCGCGAAAAAAGCGACCTGCCTGCCTGCTTCATCCTTGTTTTCTGAAACAAGCGTGCCTCCATATGTCAGCCAGCCTTCCACACTTTCCACGCCTGGAACGCTCAGCGCCATCGCGGAGACTTTATCAAAGCGATAGCCGCGGCTGAAATCGACGTTGATATCCGCAAGAAAATATCCTTGAATATCCTGGATGACTTGACCGAACGAGGCCCGCAGATTGAAAATGCTGATAAAGATCGCGCCCGCCAGGACGAGCGTGAACAAAGTCAATGCAAGGCGCGCCTTGCGGCGGAACGCGTTTCGCAGGGACAGGCGCATAGGGCGCGGGATCAACAACGCGGCTTTGCTTACGCTTTTGTCTTTCCGTTTCGTGCTGTCTCCCATACCGTAATCTGCGAAGGCTTCGCGCACGGTCACGCGCACAGTGCCATACATCGGAAACATCGCCGCCAACAGTGGGACAACCAGCGCGACAATAGCCTGTTGGATGAACGTCGAAGTGTATCCGCGATAAGTGGCGGGTAAAAAATTTAAATATGTTGCCATGCCGTCGCCGATGCTCTTTGCCGCGCTATTTGCCAGCGGCACGGATATGGCGAGCGCGCCCAGCCCGAAGAACACGATCAACACAACGTACATTCCAAAGATCTGCATCCCCCCGCCGCCAATCGCTTTCATGATGCCGATCTGCCGTTTCTGTTGCGACATCAACGCTGTGATGGTGTTTACGATCAGAACTCCGCTCAATATCACGGTCAGCCAGCCGAGGACGCCCAGAATTACGAACATGGCTTGCGCAATGGGGGATGCAAAGTGGTGGCCAGGCCGGTCG
>DATDRD010000140.1:0-3054 GCA_035291925.1 Anaerolineales bacterium | reverse complement strand
CGGCTTCTTCTATGGCGGATATTTTCTCTTCACCGAAAGAAGCCGCATACATTTTGATCCGGTAAGTCACATCTGGCTGGTTGGGGTCGGTGCAAGCATCACGCTATTTGTTATAAACGTGGCATTGCACTATCCCTTAAGCGGCTTTGACAAACGGACATGGCTGGTCTTCCTCGCCACTGCTGTCGTTTCCCAACTGATCGGCTACATGGCACTCGCTCATGCGCTCGGGCATCTTCCCGCTTCCATCGTTTCACCGACCATGGTCCTACAGCCCGTGGTAACGGCTATCCTCGCAATCCCATTGCTCGGCGAAATCCCCGGCATCTGGCAGGGAGTTGGTGGCGCGATTGCGCTGGTTGGTATATATATGGTCAACCAATCGCACAACCGAAATCAACTGAAAACTCCCAACGCGTAAGGCTTGTAAATTACGCCACTCTTTTATATACTATCCTAGTGAAAAAGCGCAACGCGCTCAAGATCGCCTGAAGGCAGTTAATTCAACCTGGAGGAGTATCATGGAAATCAAAATCTCAACTGAAAATGGCCGAGTTCCTGTGACAGTCATGCATGTGGATGGCAACCTCGACTCTGCAACCTATCAAACATTCCAGTCCAAAGCGGATGAGTTGATCAAAGGCGGGGCCCAGTACTTTCTTATCGACCTGTCCCATGCACCCTACGTCAGCAGTGCCGGCTTTCGCGCCCTGCACCAGATCTTTAATGAACTTCGCTCTCTTGCCTCTTCCAGCCCGAGCGAAGAGGAAATGAAAAAGGGCATCCGCGCAGGAACCTACAAGTCTCCTCATCTGAAACTGCTAAACCTCTCCAAGGAGACCCGGACGACCTTTGAGATGAGCGGCTTTGACATGTTCATCGAAACATATGACGACAAAAAGACCGCCATCGCCTCTTTCTAGGCCGCGATTCGATACGCTTCCAATTCTGTATTTCCTTCAAGAAGGATGACATGAATCTAGGCCCAATTATTGAGGTGGCGATCGGCCTCGTATTCGTTTGGATTGTGCTCAGTCTGACTACAATTCAGATCCAGGAATGGATCAGTACCCAACTCGATAAGCGGGCAAGGGACATGGAAGACGCAATCATTTGTCCCTCCCCGTTTTTATAATCACCCCCTCGTGCGCGGGTTTACGCAGGAAAAAAGGAGACTACCCTCATACATACCCTCCCAGCAATTCGCCCTTGCCCTGTTCGATATCACGATGACCGCTGGAACTGAGTCATCATTGATCCAGCAGGGCATCTTTAAAATCCGCGATGACCTTAAGAAGAAAAACAGGTTGAGCAGGGACCATGCCGCCATTGACGCGCTAAACGTTTTGGCGGACCTTGCCCGCAGTGCCGCATCCACGGAAGCCGGCACAGCCATCACGAAAAAGACCCTTGATTTGTTAAAGACGGAGGCGGATAAATTTTCCGGGAAGTATCCTGCCTACAAAAAGGACATGGACGCCGCGCTGAGTGAAGCAAGGAAATTCAAGGAAGAGAGGGTGCGCCGTTCTGGTTTGACCTGCTAAAGAGACTCGTCAACCTGCGCGGCACTGGCGCGAACCCGGCAGAAAAAGAAGGGAAGTGACTTGCTACCATAACTGTTTGGACAAAGGGCTGTCTCGCACAGCCCTTTCTGTTTATAATCACATCATGTCCGATCTCTTCGACCACGCCATGCAGGAACGCATGAAGAAAGAGGCGCCGCTTGCCGCGCGTATGCGGCCGCGCACGCTTGAGGAATTTGTAGGTCAGGAACACATCGTCGGGGAAGGCAAACTTCTGCGCCGCGCCATCGAAGCCGACCGGCTCTTTTCGTCCATCATCTTGTGGGGGCCTCCGGGCACAGGCAAGACCACGCTCGCACAAGTCATCGCAAATACGACCAAGAGTCATTTCGTTACCATCTCAGCCATTCTGGCGGGCAAGGCTGACCTGCGCGTCATCATCCAGGAAGCGCTTGAACGCAGGCGCCTGCACAACATCCGCACGATCCTTTTTGTGGATGAAGTCCATCGCTGGAACAAAGCCCAACAGGACGCGCTCCTGCCCCACGTCGAGAATGGAGCCGTGACTCTCATCGGCGCGACGACCGAGAATCCGTATTTCGAAGTCATCAAGGCATTGATCTCGCGTTCGCGCGTCTTTCAAATGCGGAATCTGAATCAGGAAGAGACTGGCATCCTGATTGACCGCGCCGTCAAAGACAGGGAACGCGGCTACGGAAACAAACGCATCATTCTGGACGCCGACGCCCGGTTCCACTTAATCGACATAGCCAGCGGCGACGCGCGCAACGCGTTAAATGCGCTCGAACTCGCGGTGGAGTCAACGTCTCCGGAGGCTGACGGGGTCATCCATATCACGCTGGATGTCGCGCAAGAATCGATTCAGCGCCGCGCAGTGCTATACGACAAGGATGGCGACGCACACTACGACACGATCAGCGCGTTCATCAAGTCTGTGCGCGGAAGTGATCCCGACGCCGCGTTGTATTGGCTTGCCAAGATGATCTACGCCGGAGAAGACCCGCGCTTCATCATCCGCAGGTTGATTATTCTCGCTGGCGAAGATATCGGTCTCGCAGACCCGATGGGGCTGGTAGTAGCCGCTTCAGCGGCTCAGGCATTTGACTACATCGGCTTGCCCGAGGGTGTCTATCCGATCGTCGAAGCGACCTTATACCTTGCCACTGCCCCCAAATCAAATAGCGCGGGCGCGTACTTCAAAGCCATGCAGCGCATCGAACAGGAGGGTCAGGTCTCCGTACCGCGCCATCTGATGGACGGCAACCGTGACGCCGCTGCAATGGGGCACGGCAAGGATTATGTTTATCCCCATGAACATGAAGGTCACTTCACGCCACAGCAATATCTACCGAAGCGCCTGCTTGGCACGTATTTCTATCAACCCTCTCAGGAAGGCTACGAATCGCAGGTAGCCGCACGTCTCGAGATGTGGCGCGAAGCACAAAGGCAGGCATTGGGAATTGAGCGTCACGAAAACGTTCCTGATTTGAGTGAGGAGACGATACAGGAA
>DATDRD010000139.1:0-5766 GCA_035291925.1 Anaerolineales bacterium | reverse complement strand
AAGTTTTCAATAAACTGATTCCAATAATTTTCCATTGCTCTTCTCCTTAAACAAACTTTTGCCTATCTTAACCGAAAGCCAATCGAGAGTCCACTCGGTTTGGAGTAGAATTCACTCGCCTGATATAATCCCTCCGATGCCCATCTTAGATTCGCACATGATGGATTTTTTCAGCCGCAGCCCCGGACAAACACGCAGTATTGGCATGCGTTTGGGTGGAGAATTACAGGCGGGCGATGTGATCTGTTTACAGGGCGAGCTTGGTGCGGGCAAGACCACATTCGTGCAGGGCATTGCGAAGGGTTGGGGTTCGCTGGATTCGGTTTCCAGCCCGACATTTATTATCGTGAATGTCTATCGACGTGCGGACCAGGGTCAGCTTTTTCATATGGACGCGTATCGTCTCGACTCCACGCTCGAAGCTGAAGAGCTGGACCTCGACTCGATGCTGGCCCAGGGCCCTCTGCTCATCGAATGGCCTGAGCGGATCGATGGACTTGTTCCCGATGAACGCCTGTGGGTGAAACTTGAGCACATAGATGAAGAAGAACGCGAGATGAAGTTCAAAGCCAGCGGCAAACGATATGATGACTTGCTCGAAATAATCCGTCACGCCGCGTATGGAGGCGACTGATGCTGCTGGCTGTGGATACCTCCACTGCTCAACTTGGGCTTGCGCTTCATGATGGCGCGCAGGTCATTGGTGAATACGCATGGCGCAGCAGCCAGCGCCATACCGTGGAACTGGCCCCGGCCATCTCTGATCTTTTGAAGCGTTGTGGCTTCAGCATGGAAGATGTCCGTGCGTTGGGCGTGGCATTAGGGCCCGGTTCATTTACAAGCCTGCGCGTCGGGCTGGCTCTGGTGAAAGGACTCGCTTTAGCCAGACATCTCCCTTTGATCGGCATTCCGACGCTGGATATTCTCGCTTCAGCACAGCCTTTGTCCAGGCTTCCATTAGTGGTTGCCATTCAAGCGGGGCGCGGCAGACTGGCTGTTGGCTGGTATAAAAGCTCGAAAAACGGCTGGCAGGCCAGGGGTCCCGCGCGAGTCGTAACCGCCGAAGTGTTGATAGATGAGATCGAGAGTCCATCTCTGGTGTGCGGTGAACTGACATCCGAGGAACGTCGAAGATTGTCAGAAAAAGCCGAGGTGCATCTTGCATCACCCGCGGGTTCGGTGCGTCGCCCAGCTATCCTCGCGGAATTAGCGTGGGCCCGCTGGCAGGAGGGCAGAGTTGACGACGAGGCTTCGCTTGCACCGATCTACCTGCATGTTACTGAGTCAATACCCGTATGAACCTTATCATTCGGAAGATGACGGCGGATGATATTCCTGCTGTCGTCGAATTGGATAAAATGTCGTTCAGTCTGCCATGGCCTGAGAGGTCATTCCGTTTTGAGTTGACAGATAACCCTGCCTCGCGCTGCTGGGTTGCCGAAGTTGATGGAAGGGTCGTCGGCATGATCGTGGTATGGCTGCTCGTAGAGGAAGCTCATGTTGCCACACTGGCGACCCATCCTGATCTTCGAAGGCAGGGCATTGCGAAGAAACTGTTATCTCACGCTTTGCGGTATCTCATCAATGAAGGCGCGCAAACCTCCTTTTTGGAAGTGCGCGCCAGCAACATCGCCGCCCAGGAAATGTATCGCAAATTTGGCTATGAGGAATCGGGTCGCAGGCGGCGTTACTATAAGGATAATGATGAAGATGCGATCCTGATGAATCTAGACTCGTTGAAAGTCGAGCGTCTTATGTCTGACGATGGGCGTTCAAGGTTGGATAAGGAGGAACAAAATGAGCGATGAAGAAGCATTAGCAGCTCTTGCAAAGCAAATCGTGGTTTGTACAAAGTGCGAACTTCATCGTTCGCGCAAGAAGGCAGTCCCGGGTGAAGGCCCGACACATGCCGAGATCATGTTCATCGGTGAAGGCCCGGGTTTCCATGAAAACGAGCAGGGTCGTCCATTTGTGGGCGCGGCGGGAAAGTTTCTGGATCAATTGCTTGAACAGGCCGGTGTGACCCGTGCTGAAGTGTGGATCACGAATGTGGTCAAGTGCCGCCCGCCAGGGAATCGCGATCCGTTGCCCGATGAAATCGAGACTTGCGCCAGCAATTATCTCTTTCGCCAAATTGATATTGTCAACCCGAGCATCATCGTAACGCTTGGCCGTTTCTCGATGGGCTTGTTCTTCAAGGGAGCGAAGATCACGCAGATCCATGGGCAGATGCAAAAAGCGGGTGACCGTTTTGTAATCGCCATGTACCATCCTGCTGCGGCATTGCACCAAATGTCGCTCAAACCTGCGATCATGGCTGATTTTGCCAGGCTCCCCAAGCTGCTTGAACAAGCACGCGCCGAGTTGGGCAAGTCCGCGCCCACTGCAAAAAAGCAGGAAAAAAAAGAAGACGAACCGAAGCAGATGAATTTATTCTGACAGTCAACAAGGACAAGAATGTCAATCAAAGAAGCACTCATCGAAAGTTTGAAAGAAAGAAAGGCTCGCGTTGGGATTCTAGGACTCGGCTACGTTGGATTGCCCCTGGCAGTTGTCTTTGCCGAAGCAGGATTCCGCGTAACGGGCATCGATCCGGACTCACGAAAAGTTGGTTCCCTTAACAAGGGTATCTCCTACATCCCGGATGTTAAAACCGAAGCGATTGAAAAGTTGGTTAAATCGGGGCATCTAACTGCCACAACGGATTTCTCCCTATTAAGAGAAACGGATGCGGTCAGTATCTGTGTGCCCACGCCTTTGCGCCAGACAGGCGACCCCGATATGTCGTTCATTAGCTCGGCCACCGAAGAGCTGGCGAAGTATATGCACAAGGGAATGGTCGTTGTGCTGGAGTCGACCACTTATCCCGGAACGACACGGGAGGTCCTTCTTCCAAAACTTGGCATCGAGCAAGGACTTTTAGTGGGTGAGAACTGGTTCCTTGCATTCTCTCCCGAACGCGTAGACCCGGGCCGTGAAGATTGGACAACAATAAACACGCCGAAAGTGATGGGTGGAATCACAGAAGCTTGTGGCGAAGTGGCTGCGGCATGGTATGCGGGCGCGATTCAAACTGTACACCTCGTCAGTTCGGCTGAAGCCGCAGAAATGGCGAAACTGCTTGAGAACACCTTCCGCATGATCAACATTGGCCTTGTCAACGAACTGGCGATCATGTGCGAGCGTTTGGGCGTCGATGTGTGGGAAGTGATCGAAGCCGCGGCGACGAAGCCGTTCGGTTTTATGAAGTTCACGCCGGGGCCTGGCCTGGGCGGGCACTGCATTCCGATTGACCCACTCTATCTTTCGTGGAAGATGAAGTCATTCAACTACAATGCGCGTTTTATCGAACTGGCATCCGAGATCAACACGAACATGCCGCGTTATGTAGTGAGCCGCGTGATGGAAGCCTTGAACGATCGCAGCAAAGCACTCAAAGGCTCGAAGGTGCTGGTGCTTGGCGCGGCTTACAAACCCGATATTGATGATGTGCGCGAATCACCGGCGTTGGACGTGATTGGCCTGCTGCAAAAGAAGGGTGCAGTGGTGAAGTATCATGACCCGTATATCCCGCACATCCATCATGAGATGGATGGCTGGCAGTTGGACAGCGTACAGGATTTGATGGATGCAGTAAAAGACGCGGATGCCGTGGTGATCATTACGAATCATAAGGAATATGACTACAAGGCGATTGTCGAATCGGCGGCGTTTGTCTTTGACAGCCGAAATGCGACGCGCACAGTTGCGAAGAATAGCGAAAAGGTTGTGAGATTATAGTGTCACTGCGAGCGTATCTCACAAGTAGTCTCCTGTAAGGGAGATTGTTTCGCGCAGACTCGCAATCACATAAGGTGAAGATATGGCAAATTATCTGGTTACAGGTGCGGCAGGTTTCATCGGCGCGCGCACATCGGAGTTGCTCATCAAAGACGGGCATACAGTTATCGGCATTGATAACATGAACGACGCGTACGACCTGCGAATGAAGGAATACCGCCTGGGCAAATTGCAGGCAATGCCGGGGTTTACCTTTCACAAACTGGACATTTCAGATAAGTCCATTATTGATCGGCTCAAAGGATATGAATTTGAGGGTCTGATCAACCTGGCCGCGTGGGCAGGCGTGCGCGCCAGTGTAAAGAACCCATGGATCTATGTGGAAAGCAATGTGCTCGGAACCTTGAATATGCTGGAGTTATGCCGCCAGACTGGCACCAGGAAATTCATTGTCGCTTCCACTTCCAGTATCTATGGAGAAAACCCTCCCTATCCCACGCCGGAATCCGCTTCCAGTAGTGAACCGCTTCAGCCGTATGCAGCCAGCAAAAAAGGTGCGGAGGCCATGGCGCACGCCTATCATCATCTGTACGGTATTGATGTGACCGTAGTGCGCTTCTTCACCGTCTACGGCCCTGCAGGAAGACCTGATCTATCCATCTTCCGCTTCGTACAATGGATCAGTGAGGGACATTCCGTGCGCGTGAACGGAGATGGCGAACAATCGCGCGGCTTCACCTATATAGACGATATTGGGCGTGGTATTATCTCCGCCCTCAAACCACTTGGTTTTGAGATCATTAATCTTGGCGGGCATGAAGTCATAACGATAAATAATCTCATTAGGCTTATAGAAGATGTGGTAGGCAGGAAAGCCATCGTACAATATGGTCCCCCTGACCCGGCAGATATGTTCACCAACTGGGCAGATGTGACCAAGGCGGGCGAGTTGCTTGGCTGGGAACCACAGTTCAACATGCGCGCGGGCGTTGAGAGACTGGTGGAATGGTATAACGCGGAACGTAAGTGGGCGAGCAAGGTTCTTACGCTGTGAGCAATTGGCGGGAAATGTTATCGTACTGGCGTCAGGATATTTTGCTGGGCAAAGTTATTCGCAATAGCGCCCATCTTTTTAGCAGTAATAGCCTCAGTCTGGCCTTGAGTTTCCTGATGGGAATCATGTCAGCGCAGCTTTTGGGCGTGGCGGGTTTCGGTCTGATTGGCCTGGTGATGGGATACGCGTCCACGGTCAACAGCCTGCTGTCGTTCCGCATGAGCGAGTTGGTCGTCCGCTATGGGGGCGAATATATCGAGCGTGGCGAAAAGGACAGGGCGTCCGTGCTGATCAAAGCCGCGGGTCTGGCAGAGGCTTTTGTCTCGGTATTGGCGTTTGCGCTTGTCGCACTCACCTCCGGGCTGGCCTCTCACTACATTTCCAAAACTCCAAATACTGCCTGGATGTTCACAGCCTTTGCGGTTGGCTTGCTTGCGAATTTCAACTACGAAACTTCCATCGGAATCCTGCAGATAACCGATAAGATCAGATGGCAGGGGACGATCAATCTGATTCATGGAATTGTCGGCGTGCTGGTGATCGCGGCCGCATTTATCTGGGGCGGTGGTGTGGCCATGGTACTGCTGGCATATCTGCTGGGAAAGATGATCCTGGGGCTGGGCGTCTTTCTTGTGGCGCAAACCCAGCTACACCGCGTCCTCGGGGCGGGTTGGTGGAAAGCTCCATTCGCCTCAATTCCATCCTATCGAGAACTGGCCCGCTTCGCGCTGAACTCCAATATCAGTGCCACGATCATCAAGATCTTCCGCGAGAGCGAAATTCTCTGGGTTGGGTTCTTCCTCAGTGCCACTGCCGCGGGCTATTACAGAGCCGCCTATGCGATCATTGGCCTGCTCGCAGTCGCGGTCGATCCGCTGATCGCCACGGTTTATCCTGAACTCAACCGTCTCATTATGCAACAAGCCTGGCCG
>DATDRD010000138.1:0-7813 GCA_035291925.1 Anaerolineales bacterium | reverse complement strand
CGCGTCTTCCTCTCCACCGACGCCGGCGGCGTCGGAAAATTTTTGGATGAGGTCGCCGCGTTTTGCAGAGGGGACATTGCCCGTGAGTTTGACATAACCAAGGCCGATGCGTTGAAGCGCGGGTTCGGTAAAGGCTAGCATATTTGCCCATTGGCTGAAGACAACGGCTTTATGCCCATTGGATGCAATTTCTTCAGTAAGGATTTCTTCGAGTTCGGTGAGTTTGGGGCCCGTCTTCTCGCGGTCTTTGGGTTCGATGTCTTTATCGTGAAGCGCGAGCGCATTGCAGATGAGGCGCATTTTGATGAGGTACATCAGGAGCAGTTCGCGCTCCTTGGGCGTGAGCGGGCGGCGTTTGGATGCGGAGAGGAGTTTGGCTAGTTTCTCTTTGAACTGGTTATAGGCGTCCCATTGCGGGTCGGTCATCTCGACGAAAAAGTTGTTGTCAGTGCGCGGCGGCAGGTCTTTGAGAACTTCATCGCGGGTGCGGCGCAGGATGTATGGTTTGATGAGCGCGCGCAGCTGGTCGATGTTTTTATAGCCGAGGATTTTATACGTGCCGCTCTCGCGTTTTTCGAGTTCATAAAAACGGTCATTGAAATGCCAGAGCGGACCGAGGATGCGCGGGTCGAGGAATTGGAAGATGCTGTACAACTCGTCAATGCGATTTTCAAGTGGCGTCCCCGTCAGGACAAAGGCGTAACGGCTGGGCAGGGACTTGACCATCATGGCGGTCTTGGCGCGCCAGTTCTTGATGCGCTGGGCTTCATCGAGGATGATCAGGTCGGGGCGCAGTTTGAGCAGTTCATCCATGTCGTGGCGGACGAGTTCGTAGTTGATGATTTTGAAGAAGGAGGAGTCGCGGTAGAGATCGCGGCGGGCTTTCAAGTTACCTTCCACGACCGTGACGGACAGCGAAGTAAAGCGGCGAATCTCACGTGCCCACTGATGCTTGAGCGAGGCGGGACAGATGATGACGGTCTTCTGGATGTCGCGCATTTCCTTGAGCAACGCGGCGGCGGCAATGGCTTGGACGGTTTTGCCGAGTCCCATATCGTCGGCGAGCATGGCGCGGCGACCGAAGGCAAGGTGCATGGCGCCTTGTTCCTGATAAGGATAAAGTTTTGCGGACAGCACGTCGAAGGTACGCCGTCCGCGTTTGACCTGGTCGAGGAACCATTCTTTTTGTTGTTGGATTTCTTCGCGGTCTTGAAGCAGGGCGAGATGCTCCCGGACGGCTTCCGCCACGTTAACGAGAGGCCGTTCACGCACAGGAAGGTTTTCAATCGCGGCGAGGAGGGGCGGTAATGTTTGTAGCGGCGCGCCAACCATGAGTCCAGAAGGATCGAAGTAGCGGATAAGCAAATCTCTGACGGGAGCACGGTCAGGTAGAGGAAGAGCGACACGC
This sequence comes from Anaerolineales bacterium, assembly GCA_035291925.1. Classification (GTDB taxonomy): domain Bacteria; phylum Chloroflexota; class Anaerolineae; order Anaerolineales; family Villigracilaceae; genus Defluviilinea. Next base: position 6,405 of record DATDRD010000138.1, on the reverse strand, counting down.
ACAGTCACATCCATTGCGTGACGGAGATAGATTTGAGTCCCGCGCGGGCGTTCGGCGGCGAGTTTCTTGAGTTTTTTCCCGTGTTCCTTTTCAAGAGAAATCAGCACGCCTTCGATGTGCTTGCAGGTGCCGATGAGGTTGCTCTTGTAATCGGGACAGGTGCAGGAGTTTTGCAATTCACCCAGCGAACGGATTTCAACACGGTAGATACGCCCCGAAACCGATTTGACTTCGAATTGGCTGAAGACGGGATGACTGCCTTTGTTGGTAATCCTGAGAATTTCCGCGCGGGCGCGTTCGCGTCGGCGTTCGATTTGTTCCTGAATGTCAGATGTCATGGGAAACTCCGCTGATTTTGCAGATGGTGGGATTTTCTTTGCAGATTATACTTGTTTTGAGAAGTTGCGGCTTACCCATGATTTACAGCGCGCGATACACATCAACAGTACAGGTATAAGTTCCGTCGGCGGCCTTCTGTTGCTTAATGCCACAATCCTATGAAAGTGTATGGTGGTTTAACTCTTATCTCTCTGAAGCCAGGCGAATACCGCCCAACTTAAGGCAGTTGTTTCGCCCTGCTGGATCGAACTGGCGGGGAGATTGTTTCTGGAATGTAAGGTCCCTCAGGGAGAATTTCGTTATACTTCATCCATGCCACTTTCAGCATCTCTCCACACCTACTTCGGCTTCGACTCCTTCCGCGCGGGTCAGGAACAGGCAATTCAGAGTCTCCTCTATAAACAACATACTCTTGCCATCATGCCCACTGGCGCCGGGAAATCACTCATCTTTCAACTCGCCGCATTGCAAATGGAGGGAATAACCCTTGTCATCTCCCCCCTGATCGCGTTGATGAAAGACCAGGTGGATGCGCTCAACCGCAGAGGGATTCCCGCGACATTTATCAATAGCGCCATTCCCGTCTCCGAACAAAAAGAAAGATTGACGCTCATCTCTCAGGGAGAATATAAACTCATCTATGTCGCTCCCGAACGATTAAGAAACGCGAGCTTCCTCCACTCGCTTCAAACGCGTACCCCTTCGACTTCGCTCAGGGCAAGCTTGAGCCTGCTCGCCGTTGACGAAGCCCACTGCATCTCGGAGTGGGGACATGACTTCCGCCCCGATTATCTACACATTGCCGAAGGCAGGAAACAACTGGGGAATCCACTCACCGTTGCTCTTACCGCCACTGCGACTCCCAAAGTGCAAAGCGACATTATACGTCTGCTGGGATTACCCGACTCCACGCGCTGCATTGTAACGGGATTCAACCGCCCCAACCTCACATTTGATGTGAAATATGCAGCAGATACCGAAACGAAGTTCCGCGCGTTGCTGGAATTGTTGAACCCGCATCCCAATGGAGCGGTTCTTATATATACAGGCACGCGCCGCGACGCGGAAGAAGTGGCCGAGTTCGTGAGAACCGTCTGCAAATTGAAGGCGGAACATTACCACGCAGGATTGCTCCCTGAAGACCGGGCGCGAATTCAGGAATCGTTCATCAGCGGCTCGACACCTGTCATCTGCGCGACGAATGCCTTCGGCATGGGCATTGACCGCGCCGATGTGCGCCAGGTGATTCATTATTCCTTGCCAGGTTCCCTCGAAGCATATTATCAGGAAGCAGGTCGCGCGGGACGCGATGGATTGCCTGCCAAAGTGGTTTTACTCTATGACCCGCAAGACCGGGCCCTGCAGGAATTTTTCATCGCCAGCAGTGCCGTCACTCCCGAAGAACTGCAACATCTTTATCGAGCCATCGGAACCGTGGAGGGTGAAATATGGATGACGACTGACGACTTCTCGCGCCGCACCGATTCACATCAGGTCAAAGTGAAAGTGGGTCTCGCAGAATTGGAACGCGTCGGCGCGCTGGAACATCTCGGCGATGATGGCGTGCGCATGTTACTGCGAAAAGGCAAATGGGATTCGGCTGCTGTCGAAAAAGCCGCGCTGAGAAGCAAAGAACACACAAAACGTCGCACAGACCAACTGGATCATATGGTCAACTATGCAGAAACCAATGCCTGTCGCCGCCGCGTTGTGCTCAAGCACTTTGGCGATAACGCCAGCCCGGACGCGCCTGCCTGTTGCGATAACTGCGAATCAAAGAAGACCCTGCCCGAAACCGGCGGAGACGTGGCACAGATGGATCACGCGGAAAGAGCCGCGTTAATCATCCTCGACGGGGCACTCAGACTCAAGGTCAGGGTGGGACGCGAGAAACTGGCACAAATCCTCAAAGGCTCGAAGGCGCAGGACATCCTGAAATTCCATTACGACAAGCACATCTATTACGCCAAACTCGCCGCGTTGAAACAGAATCAAATCGAAGAAATGATCGGGCAGTTGGTTTCGCTTGGTTACTTCAAAATCCTCGGCGGCGAATACCCCGTGTTAAGTCTCACGCCAAAGGGAGAAAGCGCCATCCAACAAAAGGCGTCGATCGAATTGAAAATACCGCAGGGACTCTCATTCCATACGATTGAAAGGAAGAAAGCCGAAATACGGGCAGGAGGGACAATTGGCTTTACCGCGCAACTCATCGCCGATGGACTCAAGCCCGAACAAATCGCGCACCAACGCGGACTGACCCTGATGACCATCTACGGTCACTGCGCAAAACTAATCGAAGCGGGCAAACTCAATGTTGATGCAGTTATCCCAAAAGATATTCAGCAAAAGGTTGAAAAGGCGATACACCAAGTCGGTTCCACGCAATACCTTTTTCCCATCAAGAGTCTACTCCCCGATGAAATCACTTACGAAATGATTCGTTGCGTCATGTCCCGCTACACCACAGGTAAACCTTCCGCGTCAGAAGATAACACATCATCGAATCATGTACAACATATCGTTACGCTTGGAGGATCGAAATCTTCATCCGCAGTTCCTGAACTCATGGCCGCATTGAAAAGTGAAGACGGAAATGCAAGAAGGTTAGCCGCTTCCGCGCTTGGAAAAATCGGGGACTCGCAAGCCGTTCGACCTCTCATGGATTTGCTGGCAACAGAAACAAAACCGCAGGTTCGCCAGTATGCAGTTAAAGCATTGGGCAGTATAGGAGACTCACTTGCCCTCGACCTGCTTATGAATATTTCAGAAGATGAAAAGGAAATGTATTACACACGCCATTCTGCAAAAGTCGCAATCCTGCAATGTCACAATCAAAAATCAACCGCGCAGGAAAGTCTGGCACCTGACGCCGAAGCACATGGCGCTTTATCATCCATTATGCAACACACGCCACTTTCCACACCCGACCCCCTCACATCCTATCTTTCCTCCTCTCACCCCCGCCCTCTCACAGGCAACTGGCACACAGGCTTCGCACTCGACTTCCACAGCAGTTACACAGGCGCAGACTGGAATCGAAGCGGCATCGGCGACCTCACATACCGACTCAAATATCAATCTGACTCAACAGCATTGCCCGCGCTCATCGAACACACGCGCAACCTATTTAATGCACATCCCGGAATGAATCAATTCGATATCATCCTGCCTGTCCCCTCCTCCACGCAACGCAACTTCAACCCTGTTCAAGAATTCTGCAAAGCCTTATCGAGCGCGTTTAACAAACCCACGCAGACATCAATTACAAAGACCCGCCAAACAAAGCCGCAAAAAGAAATGCACACGCTCCCGCAAAAGCGCGATAATGTGGCGGGTGCATTTGCGATAAACAATGATATAACAGGCAAACAGATCCTTCTCGTTGACGACCTCTTCGACTCAGGCGCGACCCTCGAAGAAATCACGCGCCTCCTGTTGAAACACAAAGCCGCACGCGTCAACGTCCTTACCTTTACCCGTACCATCCACGCCGACTCATGACTTTATCCTCCGACTCCCTCGCCCTTCTTTTGCTCTGCTCCCAGCTTGGATTGGATGATGACACCGTCAAACCGTTGATACTGCGCGAATGGAATCCCCTTGCCCGCAGACTGCAAGCCGCCTCCCTCGGACCCTCCGACCTGCTCGCCACTTCGACAAATAATTCTCCGCTGGAACTTTCTTCCGATGAACGCGCCCGCATCACATCCTTGCTTTCACGCGACATTCAACGTGAACTAAATCATCTGGAAACTCACGGCATTTATCCCATAACCCGCGCGGACTCTGATTACCCCGAACGCTACCGACAACGATTAAAAGATTCTGCGCCTGCTGTTTTGTTTTATGCGGGAGAAAAAGCCTTATTAGGTCAGCCAGGTATTGCAGTAGTTGGTTCACGTCATCTTGACGACGCGGGAAAAGAGTGCGCGATGTTTGTTGGCAACGCCTGCGGCATGTCTGGCATGGTCTTGTATTCGGGCGGCGCAAAGGGCGTGGACACCATCAGTATGGAAGCCGCGCTCGAGGCGCGCGGGACAGCCGTCGGCGTGTTGGCGGATAGTTTGGAAAGAGCAGTTCGAAGTCGGAAAGAGGCGTTGAGTCGGGGCGATTTATGTCTGGTCACGCCGCACAGTCCAAATGCAGGATTCTCCGTCGGCGCGGCGATGGGTCGCAATCGCTTGATCTATACACTGGCAGATTATGCTCTCGTTGTTGCAAGTGACGCTGAAACAGGCGGCACCTGGGCCGGCGCGACCGAAGCGCTCAAGAACAGTTGGATTCCCGTTTTTGTTCTAGAGCACGAAAAAATGCCGGAGGGAAATAAGTTATTGTTACAAAAAGGCGCGCTGGCATTTCCGCATCCGTTTAAGAAAGCGCCCGTGAAGTTGCCTGAGTGGATGAAAGAGAAAGCCGCGAGTCTGCCCCTGCGGCAACCCAGCCAGCCGAATTTGTTTTAGATGTCCACTTATCCCGATTACATTCACCAATTGTTAGCCCGTGCAAGGGATGAGGGCCAGTGGTACGCCATCCCAGCCGAAAAAGAGAAAACTGCTGCCGCCCTCGTGGACTGGAGTTTCCTCGATAAAGACAACGACCAGCCTGGCGAGCCTGCCAATTGGGTCAAGAAACAAATCAGGATGCTTGAAAGAGAAGGGGATGAAGACACGAAAGAAATGATCGAAGAGATGAGGAATAGGCACCGTTGGACGCGAAACATCACGCCCCCATCCACACCGCCGAGATACGATCCGAATGAGGCGCCATTCGACCCGCGCGATATTCCCGGCAGTACGGATGATGATCTGGACGATGACATCTAGAAACGCGAGAAAACAGGCGGGCAGGGTGACATGATTCCCACGTTACAAGGTTTCCAGTAATCCCTTCCCAAATGGGGTCAGACGAAACGCAGTCAGTTCAGAAAATTTCCTGCCGCCGCAAACGCTCCATGACTCAGTCGGAATTTTATTTTGGATGGAAACGTCCGATGGTCCTGCGCTGTGGCGCAGGCGCGGGGCGAAAAGACCATTACGACGGTTGCTTCTACTTCAAGCTCATGCGTCCCATCGAAACGAAAGATGGTATCAAGGCACAGAGTCAACGCGGGGCGTTTGGTGGCTTCGGGTCGGCTTTCGCGCGGACGCAGTTATGCACGCAAAGGGCAAGTTATTTCCATTAATTAGATCTAAAGATGGGATTGCAGTGATCATCTGGGAGGATCGTCAGACTTGACAAATTTCAACAATATATGTATCATGGATTTGCTGTAAACAACAAATTTCAACAAAATTCAACAAAGAGCATTTGTTTTGACTGCATACGGACGTCGCCAATCCCTTCTGGAGCTTCTGCGTAAGCAGCCAGGATTGCGCGTTCCAGAGCTGGCCATGGCCCTGGAAGTTTCGGAAGGCACGGTTCGCAATGATCTCAATGCGCTTGAACAGCAAGGGCGGCTTATGCGAGTGCACGGGGGAGCTGTATTGAATGATCAAAACCAATTCCAAGATACTTCATTTGTGCGTCGCTTTCAACAAAATGCAGCTGCCAAACTTGCTATTGCGCGTGAGGCGGCTGTTTTGGTTAATGACGGCGATTCAATTTTGCTGGATGCAAGCAGCACAGCTTACTACTTTGCGCAGAGATTGTCAGAACGCCGGCGCCTGCGCGTGATGACCAATGGCTTTGAGGTGGCACGCGAGCTGGCTCAGAACTCATCCAACACTGTGATCCTGATTGGCGGCGTGGTGAACAACGATTCCGCATCTGTAACCGGCCTTTTGAGTGAGCAAATCATCGCCGACATGCACATTCAAAAGGCTTTTCTTTCCTGCAGCGGTTTCAGCCTGGAGCGTGGCATGACTGAGGTCCATCTGGCTGAGGCGCAACTTAAACGCAAGGTCATCGAATCATCACAACAATTATTTGCTCTGATTGATTCTTCCAAGTTTGGAAAGGAAGATCTGACTCCTTTTGCACGTCCTGAGAAAATCACGCGTTTGTTCACCGATGTGGGACTATCGTCTGAATGGATTGGGCAATTGGAACGAGCCAGAGTTGAGT
>DATDRD010000137.1:0-4979 GCA_035291925.1 Anaerolineales bacterium | reverse complement strand
GCTCGAACTATGGGAGAGTCCGCCCTTTGAGCCAAGCCTGCGGGACGGAAAATTGTATGGCCGCGGTGTGAGCGATGATAAAGGTCACATCGTTTCGCGTCTCTTTGCAATCGATTCGCTTCTTGAAACAGAGGGCGCACTTCCCTGCAACATCAAATTTATCATTGAGGGCGAGGAGGAAACAGCCAGCATAAATCTTTTTGAATTCATCAGAAAGAACATGAGCCTGTTGAAAGCGGATGCCTGCATGTGGGAATTTGGCGGTGTGGATCATCGCGATGTTCCCATGCTGTATCTCGGCTTACGGGGGATTTGCTATGTCGAATTGAGCGTTGAGACTGCCTCAACGGATGTACATTCAGGCCTGGGCGGTTCCATCTTCCCCAACGCAGCATGGAGGCTGGTATGGGCCTTGTCCACGTTGAAAGGGGAAGATGAACGGATACGAATCCCGGGCTTCTATGACGGAATCAGGCCTCCATCCACGCGAGACCGCGAGTTGATGGAAGCGTTACCCGAAGTCGCGGAGGAATATAAGTCTCGCTATGGGGTCAAGCAATTCATCAAAGGCCTCACGGGTGGGACTGCTCTCAAGCTGGAAGAAGTTTTTTCTCCAACCTGCACGATCTGCGGACTTACGTCAGGTTATCAAGGGCCAGGCTCCAAAACAGTTCTGCCGGCGCGCGCCTCGGCAAAAGTGGATTTCCGTCTGGTGCCCGACCAGGATCCCGATGATATTCTCAAGAAATTGCGTGCCCACCTCGACGCGCACGGCTTTGACGATGTGCAAATCACAGACCTTGGCGGTGACCCACCTGCACGCACCGACCCGGATGAGCCTTTTATTCAACTGGTCGCGAAGACATCGGAAGAAGTTTATGAGACACCCATGCAGTTGGTCCCGATGGTTGGAGGATCAGGCCCCAGCTACCCATTCGTTCATGACCTCAAACTGCCCGTTGCCACCGCGGGTTTGGGCTACCCTGACGCACGTGCACATGCACCGAACGAAAACATCCGCGTGGATTTATATTTGAAGCACGCGCGTCACATGGCCAGGCTGATGAAGGAGTTCGCAGGGTAACATCTAAAGGAACATCATGAAAACACCGCAGCCATTGCAGGATGACGATCTCAGGATACCCAACCAGACGTGGGGGATATTTCTGATCAGCATCCTGGGTCTCTTCCTGGAAACGCTTTTCATCCGCTGGATCGGGACTGAGATCCGAATATTCGCACACCTTCAGAACACAATTCCGGTGGTTTGCTTTCTTGGACCTGGAATAGGCATGTTCACTTCATCCAGGCCAATTGAAATCAAGCAAAGTCTCATACCAATGACTATTCTTCTGTTTCTGATGGCAATTCCCATAACTCGACTGGCAGGCTTGAGCCTTCCATGGAACTCTCATTGGGAACTAAGCAGAAGCGGTCTATAATTACTTTTTGTGGCTTATTCCCGAATCCGCGCGAAACTTTCCCAAGAAACGGGGGTTTGGATGTAAGGTAACAAGGAGTGTGTTAGATGACCATTGAGGATATAAAAACCGAAGTAACCGAGTCTTTCTTTGACCGCCCGGGGGTGGAAAAAGGGATGATCGACGTAGCGGACGGGATTCCATTTGGGATGGAGCGCGTCAGCAATCCATCTGTTGGGATTGGAGGCGTTTATGGCGCCTGGGGAAAAAGCTATGACAATGAGCATCTACCCGCGTTTTTGGAGACGCGGCTTGGGCATCCGCTTCAGCCAAGCGAGAAGTTGAATCTGTCCGAATTGGGTTTTCGCAGCCGGCACCATGTCCCATTAAATCTTACCCATGAGGAACATATCCAGGTTGAGCTGGAGGTCGGGACGAAATTCTTGAGCGAGGCCATCAAAGCCTGCAACTGGCAGCCCACCGAAGTCGAAGCGGTGCTTATTGGCATGAGCGCCCCGCTTTCAGAAGACTATCTCAACCAGATCACAAAAGCCGCAGGCATTCCCGAAAGCGCGTTGAAGGTCGCCATCCATAAAGCCTGTGATGGCTCCACGAGCAGTTTGCACCTGGCGTTGAACCCCGATTTGCCTGAGAACCTACAACTGGATCAGAACATTGCAGAGTCGCTCTATGGGAAGAAAGTGCTGGTCGGCGGCATTGAAGGGCTGAGCCGCTTTGTGGGGTCTTCCCATGACGCCAACGCATTGCAGTTATTTGGCAATGCCGCGGGCGTGCTGGGTGTGATCCCAGGTAGGACCATGAAATTCCTGGCGGGCATATCACGCGAAGTGTTCGACGATGAGGGCGTGTTGCAGGTGGCGATGTATTATCCCCACACAAAGCAAAAGACCGATGGCAGCACCAACATCGATGTCACTGAGCCATCTGCACATAATATTCGCATCGCCGGCCTGATGCATGAACCACAGGATGGTTCCTCTGTTGCGATGGCGGGACCAATGGGCATGGTCAAGTTATTCGTGCGCACCGGCGTGCAGGTTGTGCGCGATGTCTACGGGGCGTATCAGGCGAAGCTGGACGATTTGGGAATGGCTGGCAGGTCACTGGCGGTTGCAATCGTCCATCATGCAAATTACAAGATCAATAAACTTAAGGAAAAACATCTGCAGAACGAAGGTATTTTCCTGCGGATGCCGTGGCTCTTGAGCGAGTTTGGGAACGTGAGCGCGGCCTCGAACATGATCGCGTTCCTGCGCGAACTGCCGAACATGAAGCCATTCGATCACATCCTGATTGATGGCTTCGGTGCAGGCACCTATTACGACGCGCTGGCGGTTGAACTGGGAGGATAGACCTCGCCCGAGCCTGTATTCTCCTGCCGCCGTCCCACAGGGATGCTCCGCGAATGACGGTGGCGCGAGCAATCCAAATCATGTCATGCGGAGCGACACTCCCCGGCACTCCCTGGCGGGCAGTGCCAGGGAGTGTGCACTCGCTCTCAGAGCGTACGTTCCCTGGCACCGCCCGTGATTTGCCAAGCAAATCAGGCAGGCGTGCTGCATGCAGGTGTGTCCTTCGGGAGAGTGACATGACTTAATATGAATGATTGCTATCTGATTAGACTGATCGGATAGCAATGTTTTTGTAACTTTCAATCGGATATTTCGTCTAGTTTACAATATGGTAAGGATATTTCATGAAGGTGAGAACGGACGATGTATCGTGAGAAACAAAACCAGGAAATCGTCAGATTGCTGTACCGGCTAAAGATGATGGAGCAGGACTATCCTGTGCGAATGTTTTCGACGCGTCGAATGACGTTCATGGGTCTTGTTGCTCAATATCTAAATATCTGGGTGCGTATTATCTAATCTCTGGTCTTATTCACAAAAATTCCCTCGCATGGTCTATCCATACCTGCGAGGGAATTTTTGTCCGGTCAGGTTGTGGGCCGCGCCCCGACCTTCCCAAAGGCACGCGACGAAGTCGACTAGGCTCCCGTTTGCTCAGGGCGACGGAACCAATTCTTCCATTCGCGGTTTTCCCATAATACCAGGATAGGGGCGGCAATAAATATGGAGGAATAAGTTCCGCTTAGAAGACCGATCAGGAGGATGGATGCAAACTCCTGCAAGGTCACGCCGCCGAACAAAATCAGCGCCAGCAGCAGGAATTCGACAGTCATCAATTGTGTGTTGATGGAGCGTTGCAAGGTCTGCACAATCGAGTGGTTGACCAGCGTTTCGAAGTCCAGACGGCGGTAGGTGCTTGAGTTCTCACGGATCCGGTCAAAGACCACGATGGTATCTTGCATGGAAAAGCCGATGACCGTCAGTAGTGCGGTCAGGAAAAGAGAGTCGATCTCCCAGCCGAGCAGGAGACTTCCGAAAGCGGTAATACTGAAGATAATCGCTACATCGTGGATCATCGCAAGGATTGCACAGATGCCGTAGCGCAATGCGTTCTGTACCCCGCGGAACGACCAGGCAATAAACAGCACCACGAGCAGCGATGAAACCATCACTGCCATGGTTCCACGTGATGTCACCTGTTTCCCAATGCTGGGTCCAACATTATCGAAGCGAATGACCGTTAATGCACCTATCTTCTCGGTCAGAGCTTTGAGCAATGTATCACGAGTCTCGTTCTCGAGGAATTGAGAGCGAATGATATAACTGCCTGTTTCGCTTGTCCGGACTTGCACGTCTTTGATGTTTGTCTCGTGATAGACTGCAATAATATCACCTGGCACAGGCGATTGATTAGTGAATGAGACTTCGAGCAAACTGCCCCCTCTAAAATCAACGGACAGGGGCAATCCACGGACAACAAGAATGATGAGCCCGGAGATGATTATCAGCAGGGATAGTCCGAAGAAGAGGTAACGTTTTCCAAGAATATTCATGGATTTTCTTTCTCCTAAATACCAATCCAGCGTTCAAGATTTTTGGGCTTGAAGACTTCCAGCGCCAGTGCCAGCAGTGTGCGCGTGATATACAACGAAGAGAACAGACTGATGAGCACGCCTATTGCAAGCGTCAGTGAAAAACCTTTGACAATGGTGGCGCCAAAGGTACTGCCGAACCAGAACAGGATGCCCGCTGTAATGAGTGCCGCGATATTTGAATCACGGATTGACGGCCAGGCACGGCTCCAGGCCTGATCAAAGGCCTGACGGAGCATCCTGCCACTCCGCAACTCTTCTTTCAAGCGTTCGAAGACCAATATGTTTGCATCCAGCGCCGAACCGGTGCTAAGCATAATCCCTGCAATGCCGGGCAATGTCAGAGTGACCCCGATAAGTTTAAAGATCGCAAATAAGATCACGGCGAATAGCAGGATTGAAATGTCTGCAGTGATACCCGGCAGGCGATAGTAGATGCCCATGAACAGCATCACGATCGTGATGCCTGCCATACCTGCAACCAGGCTCTTTTGCAGTGAGTCTTCACCGAGGGTGGGGCCAATGATGCGTGTCTCAACCACTTTGAGAGGAATGGGGAGGGAACCATAGCGTAATTGGACTGCAAGCTCATT
>DATDRD010000136.1:0-2947 GCA_035291925.1 Anaerolineales bacterium | reverse complement strand
CCAGCGCGTCCAACATGCGGTCGCTGGTGCCGCTGCCAATCACGAAGTAATCTGTGAAGGAGGCGATGTCCTTGATGTCCAAAAGCAGGATGTCTTCGCCCTTTTTGTCCTCCAGGGCGGCGACGATTTTATGTGCAAGTTTGAGTGCGTTCAGTTATCACCTCTATTGTGGTATGTCATTGCGAGCCGTTCTGTGGCGAAGCAATCTCCTATTGGGCGGGGATTGCTTCCCAAAGGCTCGCAATGACATTTACTTTTTCAGCGGCGCAGAAAACAACCGCGTGTAGACCGCGCCGGTTGGTTTCAAATCGCTATTGAACAGGTGTACAGAGTCTACTCTGGCTGTGCCGAGTGAGTCAATCTGCGTTTCCTCGAGCGCGCGGCGGATCTTCTGCTGATCAGATGCCGAAATATTCTGCCTGACCCGCCCGACCGTCAGGTGCGGAGAGAAGCCGCGTTCCTCGGATTCATATCCGAGTCTCGTGGTCGCGGATTCGATCCCGTGCTGGAGCGTCTCCAGCTCAGCCGGGGCCTGGAGCCCGATATAGATCACGCGCGGCCGCTTTGGGCTTGGAAAGGAGGCGAGCCCGTTCACTTGCATCACGAATGACTGGCAGGACTCCGCTTCCGCGCGGATCATCTGAGTCAGGATATCCAGATTGGCGGGTGAAATGTTCCCGAGAAATTTCAAACTCAAATGCATATTCCCGGGCGGCACCCAGCGGACGAGCGCCCCAATCGTATTTCGTAAATGGGCAGTCTCTTTGTGAATGATCTGCTGGAGTTCGCGGGGAATTTCCAGAGCGATGAAAGTGCGCAGGAGATTCATAAGATCAGGCGGCCGTGGATTGACTGCCAAGAGCCCGCTCTACGGCTTCCTTCAGATCGAAGAAGCCGACTGGCTTTGTAAGGTATGTGGATGCACCAGCTTCCATGCCATGTTTGATATCGGTGGGCATGCCTTTGGCGGAAACAACGATGACCGGGATGTTTACGAGCGCCGGGTCGCCGCGCATCTGGCGCAAAATATCGAGACCGGAAATCTCGGGCATCATAATGTCGAGCAGGACAACATCCGGCTTTTCGGCAGTCATGATCGCGAGGGCCGGAGCGCTGCTGGAAGTCTTGACCACATGAAAGCCGCTGACGCGCATCATCTCCGCGAACAGCTCAGCGGCATCTTCTTCGTCTTCGATGATCAGGACGGTTTTTGCATGTGATTCCATAAGTGAATTTTCGTTAATAACGATAGCATAAGATAGGGGAATTCGCAAGATTTAGCGTGCGTTAAAAGTTCGGAACTTTCGGCATGAAATCGTGCACCAAAGTATGCTTCGCGAAGATTTTGTACTCCGTGTAAGAAACTTTGTGGCTTGTCGGTCTAAATAGTCAAATCGAAATCAATCCTGGCGAAGACCAGCTCCAGGCGGCATCTACGTTGCCGAGGCTTGGGCAGGGAATCCAGGAGAAGGAATAAATGGAGGCTTGATGAGTGAACTGACCGATTTTCGTGCAGAGAAGGATGAATTCTTCGGGCGCCATCCGCAAAGCCCGTTAACCCCTGAGCAACAACGCGGTTTTGTCGGTCTGCAATACTTCCCTGAAAACGGCGCGCTGCGGTTTGAGGTGCAGGCTGAACCTTTATTTGACCAGCAGCCCATGCAAATGCAGACCTCCACCGGCGGCGTGCAAATGTATGTACGCCATGCGCGTTTCAAATTTCAGGTGGACGGACTGGATGCGGAATTGACCATCTATCAGAACGAGAATGGTTACTTCCTGCCGTTCGTGGATTCGCTCGCCGGGAAGGAGACTTATCCCGCCGGGCGCTATCTCGAGCCTGAGCAGTTAATTGGCAATCGCTTCCTTGTAGATTTCAATCTGGCTTATAACCCCTATTGCGCTTACAACGAAATGTGGTCCTGCCCCATTACGCCTGCGGAGAATCGCTTGAAAGTCGCCATCCACGCCGGTGAGAAGTTGTTCGATCACGAGTAAGCATCGGTAGAACGTCCCGAAGGTTTCTCCACAAAATACGATTGATTCGCCTAAACCTTCGGGACGGTGATTATCGTTTTTATGACTTTGCGTTCTCATTCAGTACATTGAGAAGCGCTTCGTATTCCTCGCAGCATTCCGGACACACGTCCAGGTGTTCGCGAATCAGCGGCATCAATTGGGCCGCGTCCTTTTTGGAGACTTCCCTCTCTACGTATTCATCCAGCTTCGCGTAAATCTCACTACAGGGGATTTCTTCTTCGCGCACGCCTTCAAGGATTCGCAGGAATCCCAAAACGGCTTCGTTGGGAAGCTCTTTCCGTAAGTGGAGACTATTTCGAAGGCGCCTGATAAGATTCCGAATGTTCATGATCTTCGGTTCTGATGTTTAATAATCTATTAATCTTACTTCTGTTCGAAAAGAGTAAGCACTTCATGAGGAGAAATGTCCTCCATGGATAGGCGTCGCCTGAGTCGCAGCCGGGCATCGTGCAATAGTTTGTACAGGGCATTGCGGTTGGTTTTAAGCTTGCGCGCCGCGTCTTCCATGGGCATATCCTGCACACCGAGCAGGATCAAAGCCTGCCGCTGACGCTCGGTAAGTTCCTCCTGAATGATACGGCGGACGCGCTCGATCGTGTCGGCACGCTCGGCTGAGGTTTCGGGTCCCGCCTGGGAGTCAGCGAGCAGGCCTGGCGGCGGTGGAACATCTTCGTTCTCCGTGAGTTCGTCCAGCGAAGAATCACGCCATCTCTTGCGGCGGAGCTCGGTCAGCGCGATCCGCACTGCGATCTTGTGAACCCAGGTGGTGAATTGGCTGCGTCCCTCGAACGTATCCAGTTGATCGAGGACGCGCAGAAGCGTTTCCTGGCTCACCTCTTCGACGAGCGCGTTGAATTGTGGCAGGTCCGGGGAAAGCCAGCGCGAGAGTGCAAACGGTAAACCCTTT
>DATDRD010000135.1:0-3612 GCA_035291925.1 Anaerolineales bacterium | reverse complement strand
TCTTGCGTTTGAACTGGAAGAACGCGTGGTGGAACGCACTGCGCAGTTACAGCGCGAACAGCAGAACACTGAAACCCTTCTGCGAATTCTCACAGAAGTCTCTTCCAGCCTCGATCTGGACCGTGCCTTAAATCGTACACTCTCTTTGCTTAACGATGCCATCGGTGCCGAGCAGGGGACAATCATGCTGCTTAGTGCGGAAGATAATCTGCTGCATTACCGGGCAGGATATGGCTATCTCACGGAGAAAGCGACGGAGGTGGGCCGCGGCTTTAAACTCCAGATCGGTGAAGGGTTGGCAGGCTGGGTGGTGGAACAGCGTGAGCCTGCCTTGATCCATGACCTTCATAACGATTTTCGCTGGGTTCAGGCGGCCTCATCCTCACGCGAACATCGAAGTGCAATTGCAATGCCTTTGCTGGTTGCGGAGGACGTGATTGGGGCATTGATGGTTTTCCATCGCAAGCCGAATTACTTCAGCCGTGAATTATTGAATATGGTCAAAGCCATTGCGGGGCAGGTGGCTGTTGCCATCAACAATGCGCATTTGTATGAGCTGATTCGCGATCAGGCCGAGCGCCTGGGCAGCATGCTTCGCCGGGAACAGGAAGATGCAAGCCGGTCGCAGGCCATTCTTGAAGCGGTGGCAGATGGTGTTCTGGTCACAACTTCGAATAATCGCATTTCCTTTCTCAATCAGTCCGCGCAACGGATTCTGGGTTTGGAAGCTGGCCGTGTAATTGGTCAATCGCTGGATGTGTTTGGTGGATTATTCGGCAGGTCGGCTGGCTCGTGGATGCAGACCATCCGCGATTGGTCTGAGTGGCCTGTCGCACATCAGCCGGGAGATACCTTCGCGGAACAAATCGATCTGGAGAATGGCCATATTGTATTGGTGCACCTGGCACCTGTAATATTGCAGAACGATTTCCTGGGCACGGTGTCGATTTTCCGTGATATTACCCATGAGGTTGAGGTGGACAGGCTGAAGTCCGAGTTTGTTGCAACCGTGAGTCACGAGCTTCGCACGCCGATGACATCCATCCGCGGCTATGTGGATGTTCTTCTGATGGGTGCGGCAGGTGCATTGGATGAAAACCAGACACACTTCCTGAAAATAGTCAAGAACAACACGGAAAGACTCAACATCCTCGTGAACGACTTGTTGGACGTTTCGCGCATCGAGGCCGGACGTATCACGCTTTCGCCGCAGGCGCTTGATCTGCGCGAAGTTGCCGAAGATGCGATCGAAGATATTCTCAGGCGTTCGCAGGAAGAAAATAAACCCATGGCACTTTCTCTCGAGGCCCCAAAGAAATTACCGCGCGTATATGGAGATTTGGAGCGGGTACGTCAGGTTTTTGGGAATTTGATGGATAACGCATATCACTACACTCCTGAGAATGGGACGATTACTGTATATATCCATCCTCTGAATGGCGGACATGAGGTGCAGGTGGATGTGGAGGATAACGGTGTGGGCATCCCGCTCAGCGATCAGGATCGCGTGTTCGAACGCTTCTATCGAGGCGAACATCCGCTGGTATTGTCAACCCCGGGGACTGGCCTGGGCCTTTCCATCGTCAAACAGCTCGTGGAAATGCACAAAGGCCGCATCTGGATGAAAAGCAATGGTGTGCTGGGTGATGGCACGACCTTCTCTTTCACTCTGCCTGTATACGAAAAACAATGAGGATTGAATGGCAAAGATCTTGATTGCAGAAGACGAACGTGATATTCGGGACCTGGTCGCTTTCACATTGCGATTTGCAGGTCATGAAGTATTCACGGCAAGCAATGGCGAGGAGGCTGTGGAACTCGCGCCAAAAGTGAACCCCGATCTCATCCTCATGGATGTTCGCATGCCGCGTATGACCGGTTATGAAGCCTGTAAGATCATGAAAGCAGATCCAGACTTGAAGGATATACCGGTGGTTTTCCTTTCTGCAAAAGGACAGGAGAGTGAGATCCAGCAGGGCCTTGCCTCGGGCGCGGAGGAATATTTGCTCAAGCCCTTCGCTCCCGATCAGTTGACTTCGCGTGTGAAAGTCATCCTGGCGAAATTCGGGAACTAGTTTGAGCGCAATTCTCCTCGATAGCTCCATAGTGCATTACGAGGTGCTGGGACGCGGCCGTCCTGTCATCTTCCTGCACGGCTGGGTCGGCTCGTGGCGGTATTGGATTACCTCCATGCAAGTCACCTCGACATCCTATCGCGCCTATGCGTTGGATCTCTGGGGCTTCGGGGAAACTGCTCGTAACGCCCTGAATTATTCCCTTGAACAACAGTCGTCGCTCCTGGATCGCTTTCTCGTGGAAATGGGTATTGGCAAGATTGCCCTCATCGGTCATGGGTTGGGCGCTTTGGTCGGAATGACCTTTGCAACTCGCTTTCCACAAAGCGTGGATCGTGTGATGGCCGTTAGTTGTCCGTTGGCTTACGAAGCGGTTCATACCCGCCTACGGACTGCTCCACCACTCGAGCTCAGCGACTGGCTGTCCAGCCGCACTCCGGAGGCTATCACGGCCCTGGCAGACGCTTCGAAAGCGGACCCTCAGGCTGTTACCGCTTCGATGGCCGGCCTTCAGGCGAATACTCTGTTTGGCAGTTTCCGCAGTCTGAACATACCATGTCTGCTTGTATATGGAGAAAAGGATCAGGCAATCACCATTCCAAGCGAGGACTTTTCTCTTTCCACGATGACGCATCAGATTGTGCTGGAAGCCTCCGGCCATTTCCCAATGATAGATGAGACGGTGAGATTCAACCGCCTGCTGACCGATTTCCTGGCGCTCGATCAGGGCCTGAGCCCGCGTGAGTTGCAGATGAAGGAAGATTGGAGACGCCGCGTCCGTTAACCTTCGTCCAGTCCGCCTGTGTTGCTCCAGCCGCCATCCCTTGCGAAGCATCCCGTTGGGACGGCGGCGTTTGTTTTTCATAAGATTGACAGCCTGAAAAATTAGTGTATATTTGTAGACAACTGAACGGGGAGTCCCGCGACGCGGGACTGAGAGGAGCGAGCCGCGCTCGACCCGCAAAACCTGATCCAGGTCATACTGGCGGAGGGAACATAGCCTTTTTATCAGCAACCATCCTCCGCCCTTGGAGGATTTTTTATTCCGTTGCGCTTCAAAATCATGCAGCGAATCGTCATTTTCGCCAACGGCGAACTCCCCGATATCAATAAGGCCCGCCTCCTTTTCCGGACCGATGACTACATCATTTGCGCGGATGGCGGGACACGTCACGCGCTTGCACTGGATATACAGCCGAACCTCGTAATTGGAGACATGGATTCGCTGAAAAAAGGACAATGGCAGGAATTGGAAGCGGCCGGGATCCCGATCGAGTTGTATCCTCACGATAAAAATGAGACTGACCTTGAACTCGCGATCCTGCGCGCAATTGAACTCGAGCCAACTGAAATCCTCGTTATCGCCGCGCTTGGCGGCCGGCTCGATCAAACTCTCGGCAACCTTGCCCTGCTCAGTGACATTCGACTTTCAGCATTCAACACCCGCTTCGACGACGGGGTGGAGGAAGCCTTCTTTTGTCGGGACCAGGCGGAAATCCGTGGAAGAAGCGGAGATATCGTTTCACTGATTCCGTGG
>DATDRD010000134.1:0-3266 GCA_035291925.1 Anaerolineales bacterium | reverse complement strand
ATCTCACCGCGAGCTGCGGAGGTCAGCGCCTTTAAGAGCCGACCAGAAGGGCAGCCACAATGCGTTCGTCCGGTTGACAGGATTTTACAAACCTGTCCAGGACAACCTGGTGATTTGGGTGTAGTTTTGGTTCCATCGTATTGCTTCTCCAATAAAGCATCAAATCTTTCTAACAATATCATCAACGCGGATTCTTCCGGCCTGTACCACTTTTGCATTGATCCCGCGCAAATGGAGCTGCTTCCCTTCCGGTGAATTGACGAACTTCATCGCATCCACACCGAATCTTGAGGAAAATTTCCAGCATCCCGTATGAGGTTGCGCTGAGACTTCGATGATCGCCGTGCCAAGTGCAAGCTGTGTGCCCGGCGGCAGGTTGTCGACGCTGAGATCCATGTCAATGTACAACTGATCGCCTGCCAACGGCCAACGCTCCTGCTCCTGTGCAACCAACGCAATTGTACGGGAATTCATGATCGTCAGCTGCATGTTGATATTCGCCGACCCGTCTGCCGTAGATTTGCTGCCGCGGACTTTCCAGTTGTCGCCTACGAGTCCCTGTAGTGGATCGAGTTCGCCGCTCACTACCACCTCTCGCTCATCGTCTTGAGGGCGTCGCACGATCATCTCTAATACGCCGTTATCTTTGGGCGACTGTCGGACAGCATCAATGCCCGCTTCGAGTTCTGCCAGCGATAAATGTTTTTCAGTTTCCATAAAATTCATATCTCCTTTTTTGGCTGATGATACAGTCATCCCGGTCTCAAGAAAAAACCATGGCCGAGATACAACTCCGCGATGTCAGCTTGAACTATTCTACTCCTTTGCGTGACCCGGTGAGCAGGTTGTTTGAAGTTAAAAAGGAGCGTATCCAGGAGGATATGCCTGTGGAGATGGCTGCGGGTGTCCGGGCCCTTGACCATGTGAATCTGACGGTTCCGGATGGGCAGACGATCGTTTTTCTTCCAGATGCACAAAATCAGTGACGCGGAAACGCGCGAACGTATCCGTTACACCTCGGAGCTGATGGGGATTGGCTTCAATGAGCTTTTACCGCGCAGGCCCGGTACCCTCTCAGGTGGGGAGAAACAACGCGTGGCGATCGCGCGTGCCATTGTCCGTGCGCCGCGGCTGTTCCTTTTCGATGAGCCGTTTTCCAGCCTGGATGCAAAGCTGCGTGTTCAGACTCGCACCGAGATCAAACGCCTGCTGCATCGCTTCGGCATTACCAGCCTTTATGTCACTCACGATCAAGTGGAAGCGATCGCCCTGGCCGATCAGATCGTGACATTGGGGATACGCGCGGAGGCGGTCAAGATATCAGTGGATAATCCTCCCACAAACGGGACCACCTGCGGGGTGAGGTGGAAGCGCTTGAATCTGATTTGGTTCACCGCGTTCAAATCGTTCATATCCGCAGCGGGCGTTGGACTTATTCGGGTCATTGTTCCATGGATGTGAAATTGCATATCGGGCAAACGGCGCGGGCAGAAATTGACCCTGAGCGTTTGTATTTCTTCGATACTAACTCTGGCTTACGGCTTTGAGGTTTTGCGCCGCGACTCTCCATCTCGTAATCAGCATCTTCACTTTAACTCGTACGCGTGCATCCGCATCTGCTGACGCCCATATGGAGCGCGTTGCTTGTTTCGTTTTGTCATCCAGGCCAGTAAACTCATGCCATTCTGTTGCGATCCATTCCTCCAATTCAGACGGTGAGTCCCACGAATAGAAAAACGGAAAGAACTCCTCCTGTTCCCGAGTGAACCATCCCTTTTGTTTTGCATCTGACATGGATTGATTCGCGGCTTCGTCATCTGCCAGTCCAAGAGGAAAGTCCAGCATTCTGCCTGTCTCACGGGTCTCACGTGCAGATGCCACTTCGATGAGCCAACGATCCAGGGTGGGGCGCAGGTCGATCAAGATTCCGTTTGGAACGAGCACTCGCCGAATTTCATCTAAGGCATGAACCATGCCCTCATGCTCAATTCATCAGAACGACCACGCAAGAATCGCGAGATCAAAGGTCTCTTTGGAAAATGGCAGCTGCTCGGATTTTGCGAGGGAAAAATAAACCCTGCTTTCCAGGTCAGCCGGCCTGTCGATTGTGGCAACGCGTAATGCATCTGCATCGAGATCAATGGCAAATGCCACACGCGTTTCTTTTGCATATTGCCACGTCAACCGCCCTTCGCCGCAGCCGATTTCCAACACGCGTTTCTCTGTGAAGTCTGCAAACTTGTGCAAGTGTTTTGTTTCATTTCGTTCTCTGTCTTTTTGGACCGTCATATTCGCAGCACCTTTGCCCCGCGAATTTTTCCCTGCTTCATTTCAAGCAACGCCTGATTGGCATCTTCCAATTCATATTCCTGAAATTCAGGCTTTATGTTCGCTTCTGCCGCCAGTTGCAGGAACTCGCGCACGTCCTGCCGCGTCACATTCGCGACCGATTTGATTTCCTTCTCCATCCACAACTGCGACGGATAATCCAGCTTCATCAGGACTTCTTTATCAACTTCCACTTTGCGGATGGCATTGATGACCAGTCTGCCTCCCGGCTTGAGACGTTTCAACGCTTCACTGATTGGACCCCAAACTGGTGTCGTGTCAATGACCGCGTCCAGCACCTCAGGCGGACTCTCATCGATCGCGCCCGCCCAGGCTGCTCCGAGCGAAAGAGCGAACTCACGTTCTTGAGGATTTCTACTAAACACAAAGATCTGTGAATTTGGAAATTTGTGTTTTGCAGCTTTCAATACTATATGATTGGATCCGCCGAATCCCATCAATCCCAAGGATTGCCCATCATGCAGATTGCACAATTTCAATGCGCGGTAACCGACTGCTCCCGCGCACAACAACGGCGCGGCTTCGGAATCGGATAACGAATCAGGAATGGGATGAACAAAGTCCGCGCGCACTTTCATGTACTCTGCATAACCGCCGTCAATGTCGCGCCCCGTTGCTTTGAATTCGGGGCACAGATTTTCCCGACCCGATAGGCAGTATTGACAATGCCCACACGCGGACGCGATCCATGCCACACCAACGCGCTGACCCTTTTGGAGTGCAGGAGCAAGCTCCTGCGCTGACGGCAAGCCATCGGGCTCCAAAGTTCCTACTACCTGATGGCCCAAAATTACCGGCAAATGGGGAGGGGGAGTCCGCCCTTCGATCTCGTCCAGCTCCGTGTGGCAGACTCCGCATCTCGTCACGCGCAGCAGAACTTCGCCTGGAGTGAGAGTCGGCTCGGGGTGTTGGACCAG
>DATDRD010000133.1:0-8350 GCA_035291925.1 Anaerolineales bacterium | reverse complement strand
CCAGAAGCAGCCCGCGTTGCCATGCCTTTCGCATCGGCGGCAAATGATGGCAAGCCGGTATCCCATCCATCAGGGAGTTCACCCTTTAACCGGCGGTCCAGTTCTGCGCCCAATTCCGGATACAGATTCTTGTAAGCCTCGAAGCGCAGCTGCCAATCCTGTTCGGCTTCCCGGCCCTTGTCAACCGCACCACGATAAAACTCCAGCACTTCCCCTGGAATAAGGAAACGCGGCTCGACGGGCCAGCCCAGGTTTTCCTTCGCGGCTTTGAGTTCTTCATCACCAAGCGGCTCGCCGTGTGCCTTTGCCGTCCCCTGTCGTTTGGGCGCACCGAACCCGATGATGGTGCGAACCGCAATGAGTGAAGGACGCGGATCCAATTTTGCCACGCGGATGGCACCATCAATCGCATCCACATCATTGCCATCTTGGATCTTTTGCACATGCCAGCCATAAGCTTCAAAGCGCGCGGCACGGTCTTCTGTGAAAGCCAGGTCGGTCGAGCCATCAATCGAGATGTGATTATCGTCGTAGAGATAGATGATGCGCCCCAATTGTAAATGTCCTGCAAGAGACGCAGCCTCTGATGAGACGCCCTCCATCAGATCGCCATCTGTGACAATACCATAGATATAAGATTGGATCATTTCATGAACGGGTTTGTTGAGCATCGCCGCGAGATGTGAGGCAGCAATTGCCATGCCAACGCCCTGGCCAAATCCCTGACCCAATGGCCCCGTCGTTGTTTCGACACCCGGCGTTAATCCGTATTCAGGATGACCCGGTGTCCTGCTCTCCCACTGGCGAAAATTCTTAAGCTCTTCCAGCGGCAGGTCATAACCCGTCAGATGCAATAAGGAATAAAGGAGCATCGAACCATGCCCACCCGAAAGGATGAAGCGGTCACGTCCCGGCCAGTTCGGGTTGCGCGGATTATGCCGCAGGTGACGAGTCCACAAAGTGAATGCCATCGGGGCGGCACCCATTGGTAGCCCGGGATGACCCGAGTTGGCCTGTTGAACGGCATCCGCCGAGAGGAAACGGATGGTATTGATGGCGCGGAGTTGAAGATCGTCTGTCATGTATGTAACCTATTCATGTGGGATACCCCATTTTACCATTGGCATACACTGCATCCTCAAATGAAATAGTTTCCTGTAAAATCAGAGACATGATCAATCTCACCATCCTCCACACCAACGATTTGCACGGTCGTATTTCGCAACTCAGCCGTATTGCCACAATGGTCCGCAGGATTCGCCAGGAAGTGGAAACAGCGGGCGGGTATTGTCTTTTTGTTGACGCGGGGGATTCCGAAGATACTGTTCATCTGGAAAGTAGTCTGACAAAAGGTTCTGTGATGGCAGGGATTCTTCGCGGGAGTGGATGCGAATTGACCGCGCTTGGTAACGCGATACCGCTCCGGTATGGACCTCAAGCCATAACCAATCTCGCAGAGCACTTTGGGCGTCCGATCTTATGCGCGAACATGGCTTACAGCAACGGCGAGAAAGTCAAGGGCCTTGAACCTTACTCAATCGAGAAATATGGTTCTCTCTCCATTGGGCTTATTGGACTGACTGCACCCATTGATGGTTATATTTCCTTCGATCTAAAGGTAAGGCAAGCCACTGATGTACTGCCTGATTTAATATCTCAGGTCCATACAAATGGAGCAAAGCTAATTATTCTTATATCACATCTTGGTTCGCTCGAAGACCAAAAGGTCGCACAAGAGATTCAAGGAATTGATGTCATCGTTGGGGCTCATGACCACAAAATACTATATCCACCGTTAACTACGAATGGAA
This sequence comes from Anaerolineales bacterium, assembly GCA_035291925.1. Classification (GTDB taxonomy): domain Bacteria; phylum Chloroflexota; class Anaerolineae; order Anaerolineales; family Villigracilaceae; genus Defluviilinea. The sequence continues at coordinate 6,539 of DATDRD010000133.1, read as the reverse complement.
CGATCATCGTACAGGCTGGCGAATATGGACAACATCTTGGTCGGCTAGATTTGGTGATGGATTCCACTACCGGGAAGATAATTTCTTATGAAGGAGATTTGATTCCCATAGGGACCGATATTCCCTTTGATGATAAGACTGAAACAGTTGTCAAGTCTGAAGAGGTACGAGCACAATTAATGATGCAAGAGGAAATTGGAACTTTGAATGCACCAATGGAATTGTCAGAAGACCAGGAATGCTCTGCCGGAAATTTGCTGGCAGATGCTTTGCTCGAAAGAGTAAACGATGCACAGATTGCCCTAGTCTTAGCGGGGCATTGGTCAACCGGTCTTGAAGCTGGTCCCTTGACAAAGGGTGCATTATATGCCGCAAACCGATCTCCAGCCAACCCAGCGCGAGTAGAATTAACAGGGGCACAAATTGAGCAATTTCTACACGAGTCACTGAAACCAGACAATATATCCCGTAGGCTAAGAGTATTGCGCGGTAACCCCGTGGGAATGCCTCATATTGCAGGGATGCGTGTGCGATACACACCCTCTGCGTCGGATGTACTCGATATTAAGATCGGGAATGAGCCTCTGCAGCAGGACAAACGATACATTGTTGCTGCGACCGATCTGGAATTCTATGACTTTATCAATTATCTGCCTCTACCACCAGATCAGGTTAAATTGGAAGTGCCAACTATCATGCCTGAAGTATTGGAAGATTACATCACCAAGCACTCCCCAACCCAAAAGCCCCTACCGGGAAGGATTCTCTCCAGAGGAAAATAGGCTATCGGGGATATAATCGAAAATAACCATCGTATTTCAATTGCTCCTTGCGCCGCGCGCAGCATCGGTGCAAGATGGTGCCTTCAGCGCCACGCCGCCGGCACCGCTGCGCGGCATCTTTGAGACGGCGGCTGGAGCATACATTTCGGAGAATGCGCTTGCACCACTACTCTTCTATCGCAGAGCAGTTCATACCATCCGGGCGGGTAATCGATGTACGCGAATTTGGCAACGGCAACATCAATGATACCTATCTGGTGTCGATTGATACCGATTCAACTGAAGAGAACCAATTTGTCTTACAGCGTATCAATACCCAGGTTTTCAAACAACCCATGCTCATTATGCAAAACATGCGGGCCTTTACCGAGCATATGCGCAGGCGGGCGCGCCAGGAGGGCCACCTCTGGGAAATGCCGCGCGTCCTTCCAGCGTATGATGGGCGGGATTATTATCTTGATGCTGAAGGAAACTTCTGGAGGGCGATCAGTTACGTGCATGGTGCCCAATCATTCGATACCATCAAGGATGCAAATCATGCGCGTGAGGTCGGGTACGCACTCGGCACTTTCCAGTATCTCATTAGTGATCTGCCCATTAATAAACTCGCCGACACGCTGGAAGGTTTCCACATCACACCGCGCTATCTCCTAAACTTTGACCGGACATTCTCTCAAAACGGATTCAAGTCCAGCGCGGAAGTGAAGCACTGTCTTGACTTTGTCGAACAGAGACGTGGCTTTGCACATGTACTCGAAAATGCGCGTGAACAGGGCAGGCTTCAACTCCGCCCCGTTCACGGCGACCCAAAGGTCAACAACGTGATGATCGAAGCATCGACCGGGCGCGCCATCAGCCTGGTGGATCTGGATACTGTCAAGCCCGGACTGATCCATTATGATATTGGCGATTGCATGAGATCAGGCTGCAATTCTCTCGGAGAGGAAACGGAACAATGGGAAGCGGTTCACTTCGACCCGGAAATTGGCGCGGCGATCCTGGAAGGTTACCTTACCCAGGCGCGCAACTTCCTGACAGAAGCCGATTACGAATATCTATTTGACTCAATCCGCCTGCTTGCTTTCGAACTAGGCATCCGCTTCTTTACCGATCACCTGGCGGGAAATGTATACTTCAAAGTGAAACACCCGGAACATAATCTACAACGCGCGCTGGTTCAATTCAAATTGACTGAATCCATCGAGGCGCATGAGGCAGACATACGAAACATCATCCATAGCATGGTTTCGCGCGCCGTATGATGGAACAATCCTTTTCGCTAATTCCCTTTCCCGATCCCGCTGTTCCTGACCTAACGATCAAAGGAGGGCTTGTTCGCCAGAATAACTTACTTGGGATTCACTATGCGCTTCATGGAAAAATGGAGGATATCCTGCTGCCGACCTTATCAGTTAATCCCAGGCGCAAAGAGGAGCTGTGGAAAGCCACCTGCTTTGAGTTTTTCCTCGCAGTCAAAGATCTGCCACAATACTGGGAATTCAACCTGTCCCCCTCAAGGGACTGGAATGTCTATCGCATGGACGCATACAGGAGAATCGGCTTTAGGGAGGAGATGTCAATTCAGCAGTTGCAGTTCGATGTACAGAAACATAAAAATGGCTTTCTGCTGAATGCTACTGTTGATCTGAATCCCATTATCAAAGTTGAGCAGATTTTGGAAGTTGGGGTTGCAACGATCATCCAAACCAAAGAGGGAAGCGAAACTTACTGGGCACTTGTGCACCCCGCGCCAGTAGCGGATTTTCATTTGAGAGAAAGTTTTATTCTTGCGATGGCAGAATGAATTCGCCTTGCATAGTAAACTGCCCGGGCTTATTGACTGTCATCCATGCCACATATGCCGCGACCAATGCATCCAATTCTTTGGATGTATACAGGTTTTCGACCGGAAGAATCCCCTGCATCAATTTGTAGCGCGTGATCTCCTCGAAGAATTCCATCGGATCAATGATCTGTAAACCCTGTTCGTATAGGATCAGAGCGCGCTGAATGCGTCCTTCGAGCGTACGTCGCGAGAACAATTTCTTCCGTAGAAGGAGGCTGAATGATTCATCGACATCGGTCTTAAGCCAATGGCGCGCATCCTTCTTGGCCGGGTAGGGTCGAAATGACAAATTCCCCAATTGTTCGTAAAACAAAGCACTTGAATTTGCGGACTTGACACTTTTGGATTTCGAGCGCGAGGCGACACAGACCGTCACCCATTGCAGCTCGGAAAGAATCGTGCTTGCATCCTGTAGGCCGCCACCCGCAAGCTCAATCAATTTCAAATCATTATCCAGCAGTGCAAAGGTGAGGGGCTCGCGCCCATAAGAGAGATGAACACCAACGAAGATGGAATCTGAGGTCATCGCAAGGCTCGTAAGAATTGACTGGAATAAACCTACAGTACCAGTGTAGCCGAAAAAGGACAGTTATGCAACAAAATCAACGCAGAATCATTTATTCGATCATTCTACTACTCGGGCTTGCGTGGACTTTTGCAAGTGCAGACCAATCGGGGACATCTACAGCGGGAAAGATCCCGGCCCCGCAACAGGGATTCCTCGCGCCAGACTTCAATTTGAAGACACCGGCGGGCGAATCTATAAAATTGTCCGATCTGCGTGGGCAGGCGGTGCTGGTCAATTTATGGGCGACCTGGTGCCCACCATGCCGGGCTGAAATGCAGACGATAGAAAAAATTTACACTGAATACAAGGATCAAGGTCTTATGGTTCTCGCTGTTAACATGACCTATCAAGATGATCCCTTCGCGGTCCTGCCGTTCGTCACCGAGCAGGGCCTCAGCTTCCCCATCCTCCTGGATGAAACAGGCGAGATGGCTGATGATTATCAATTGCGGTCACTCCCATCCTCTTTTTTCGTTGATCGAAATGGGATCATCAACGAAGTCGTCATCGGCGGACCCATGGCTGAAGCGTTGCTCCGAACTCGTGTTGAGGAGATCCTGGAATAATGGTTTCACTTTTCCGTTCTCTCTTTGCTCCACCTCGCCATCTTATTTTGCTCCTCGCCGCGCTGTGGGTTGGTCTTGCGCTCGCCGAGAAACGAACCGGGCGGCATGGCATTTCAAAAGAGACGCTCAATAACCTCGTATATTACAGCATTCTGGGATATATCCTGGGTGGCCGTGTACTTTATGCGCTTTCGCATTTTTCTGCGTTCGCACAAAGTCCCCTTAGTCTCTTCTCACCCAACCCAGACCTTTTCGATCCATTTGCCGCGCTCATGTCCTCTCTACTTGTCGGGTTTGTATATGGTCAGCGACAAAAGCTTTCCCTCTGGCCTGCGCTCGATGCGCTCACACCTTTCTTCGCAACACTCGCAATTGGATTATCTCTCACGCATCTCGCCGGGGGCACCGCATTTGGAAGCCCAACCAATTCAACCTGGGGTGTTGACTTATGGGGCGCGACGCGGCATCCAAGTCAGATATATGAACTCATCGCCTCTCTCCTGATCTTTGGGCTGATCTGGTTCCGAAAAACGGATTCACCCTCCGGTGTTTCCTTCCTCACCTTTGCCGCACTGACGGCCGCGGCGCGTCTTTTTCTCGAAGCCTTTCGCGGAGACAGCACGTTGATTTTCGGTGGGTTACGCCTTGCGCAAGTCATTGCGTGGATAACTCTTCTCGCCACGCTCGCGCTCCTTGAATCAGGTTTCCAACGCGAGAAAAGCTGATAACAAAACCATCCCATCTGCGAAGGATGAGGCGGTTCCTTATCCGGATGTGAAAGCTTCGATTAGAAGCTATCGAAGTAACGCGCGAGCTCCGCTTTCAGCGCATCCAGAGAGTCAAACTCAAACAAGGTTTTGTTGAAACTCCAGATGGCTTTCTCGAAATTGGCGATTGTTTCCCACTTGAAAGGCATGATGGGAGTATTATCCGCAAGAACGTGCTCCATTTCACCTTTTGAAGAGATCAGCCCCGTGCCGAAAATTTTGAGCTCTCCATTTTCGCGGATCAGACCGAACTCTGTGCTAAACCAGGCAAGGCGTTTTATGTTTTCGCGCTGTTCATCGGCCGTGGACTTGTGGAAAGCTGGCGCAAACATCTCCTGAATTTCCACATAATGCTTGAGTGTAAAGAACGGTAGATGACCAAAGACATCGTGGAACATATCGGGCTCGGGTGTAAAGTCCAGTTCTTCGCGCGAGCGGACAAAATCAGTGACAAGGAATTCTTTCGCTGCAAAGTGTTTGTACCACTGCACGGCGTCCGAGTAACGGACTTTTGTGCGGACTGTCTTCCAGCCTGTAAGGGGAGTGATCTTTTCATTCAATTCGCGGACGGAAGGAATATGGTCCGCTGGAAGCTGCAGAAGTTTGAAGCCCTCCTGGTATTCCTTGCAAACATATTTTTCAATTTTGGGAAATTGACGATTGTACAAAGTCCGCCAGATATCGTGCTGTTCTTCTGTAAACTCAACATCATCCTCGAGAACCGATGCGTCTTTCAATACACTCATAGGTACCTCCTTTTGTAGGATAAAAATATCTTAGCACATCTGAAAAATGACGTCAATAATCCGGGTAAAATATGACCGATTAGGGAATAGCCTTTCGATGATACAATTTTTTCGACATGAATGATTTGCCCTTGAAAGATAAAAGCATCCTTGTAACCGGCGCGGCGCGGCGCCTGGGCAGGTCGTTGGCACTGGCATGTGCGCGGGCGGGTGCAGATATCGTAATCCATCACGGGCATTCGGATGAGGAAGCAGAACGCGTTCGCACTGAAATAACAGGATTGGGCCGCCGCGCCTGGGTCTTCAAAGCGGACTTGAGCGATTCAATTGAGACCCAAGAACTGATCCCACAGATCAATGAAACCTCACTTTTGCATGGACTGGTAAACAGCGCGGCGGTATTCGAGCCTTTGTCACCGGAAAAGACTTCCATCGAAGATTGGGAGCAGCACATGGCGATAAATTTGACGGCCCCGTTTTTGTTAAGTCAGGCATTCGCGAAACAGGCACACGCAAGATCCATGCGTGGCTCACGCATCGTGAATATCCTTGATTGGCGCGCCCTGCGCCCGGGAGCGGATCATTTCCCATACACCATAAGCAAATCTGCACTTGCGGCGATGACGAAGTCACTGGCCGTCGCGCTGGCCCCGAACATAACCGTCAACGGACTGGCACTGGGCGCGATCCTGCCACCTGCGGGGGGGGATGTAAATCCTGAGATCACAAAATCCATCCCTGCAAAAAGATGGGGCAAAGCAAACGAAGTGGAAGATGCCCTGCTCTTCCTGCTCAGCGGGCCCGCGTATATCACGGGCGAAATTCTTCATGTGGATGGTGGACGACATTTGGTGTAAGAACACTTGTCGACACTTATGTATGAATTACGAGTATCAGTAGATCACGAAAGCGCAAAACGCGCATGACGAAAAACGGCATCAGCCAAGTCGAACAGGTTTTCAACCGCATGAGCAATCATGCGTACCAAACGACGCAGCGTCAGCCAGGATTTGGAAATAGGTTCAGTTGGATTTTTTAGGCAAATCGCAATCTGCTGATGGTTGGTAATATACAGATTGAATATCACGAATGCCAGACCAACCAACAATAAACGAATGACGGTGTTGTTCCTGATTTCGCCTGACTGCGCACGATCTCTTTTTCATCTTCATAACATTCGCCGTGATAGGGGACCAAGGTCAAATCTATAGCGATGTAGTCTGACCGCTTTCCTTTCTTCACAAATCGCGGCGTTTGAGCGCGG
>DATDRD010000132.1:0-2831 GCA_035291925.1 Anaerolineales bacterium | reverse complement strand
CTGGTCGAAGCTTTTCATGCAACGCTCGAGGAGCTTGTTGAGGCTGATCTCCTTTTACACGTTGTGGATATTTCGCATCCGAACGCGTTGAATCAATTCGAAGTCGTGCAGGCGACGCTGGATGTACTGGGCGCGCATCATATCCCCGTCATCACCGCGCTGAACAAGGTGGACCGGCTGCGCGACCCCGAGTCCGCGAAGGGTGCAGTGAGTCATTATTCGCAGGCGGTGACAATTTCCGCCTTGAAGGGCGATGGAGTCAAAGATCTGTTGAGAGTTATCCAGGAGGAGTTGTACGAAACGTATACGCCGATCCTCGTGCGGCTTCCGTATCAGCAGGGCGCGTTGATCTCGTTGTTCCACGAGGCCGGGCAGATCGAACGCGTCGAACATGGGCGCGGCGGCGTGCTGATGCAGGGACGCATCCCTGGGCGTTTGCTGGCGCAATTTGGCGGCTGGCAGGTATCTTCGTCAAATCATCACGAACCCGAAGAAGAGGAAGAATCATGAAATGGCTTTCCACCCTTGTTGATAAGGCATCGGACTTTTTCGCGCATCGCAAAGGTTTATTGCCCATGCTCGGCATCCTGCTAATCATCGTCAATTACGCCTTGCCGTTTTTAATCGGTCTCAATTTAATTACGCAGAGCAATTTATTTTTACATCTGGGTGTGATCGTGGCGATCTTCGGCCTGATGCTGGCGTGGGCGCTTTAATGTCATTGCGAGTGGCGCCATGGCGCCACGAAGCAATCTCCTCTTTGGCACGGGGATTGCTTCGTCGGGTTTCGATACATGGCGCCTTGGCGCCACTACTCAACCCTCCTCGCAACACTTGCACCTGGCGCAAGTGCCGGTGTGACATGATCATCTAACCACTCAACTCTCTCAACCTCACACTTCGAGACGGCTTCGCCACTCAGTGCGGCGCCTGACTCTCCCAGCAATACCGGCAGCATGGATTTGAGCGCCTCGGGATTACCAGACGTGTAAAACTTGATATCGCCCCTTGACGTGGATCCCTTCCTCATCCCCCTCGCTTCAAGCCGACGCCGGGCCTGTTTCGCCACTGCGGGAGCCGGATCGATCACCCGCACACGCTTTGCGTCTCCCACGATCCGCTGAATGAGCGGGATCACAAACGGATAGTGGGTACATCCCAACACAACCGTATCGATATTTTGTTCGAGCATGGGCAGGAGCGCCTCTTCCAAAATCCTGCGCGTCTCTTCGCCGTCTAAATTGCCCTGCTCGATCTGCTGAACGAGACCGGGACAGGTATCCTGCAATAATTCCACGCCGTTTGCAAATCGCTCGACGACAGAAGAATACAGCGCACCCTGAAAGGTCGCGGGGGTTGCCAGTACGCCGACCTTGCCCGTCTGCGTGTATTCCGCCGCAGGCTTGACGGCCGGCTCCATGCCAACAAAGGGAACATCAGGAAATTTCTCGCGCAGATATTTCAGCGCCGCAGCGGAGGCGGTATTGCAGGCAACGACAATGATTTTTGCACCCTGTTCTAACAGGAAGCGCGTGATCGCCTCTGAAAAAGTCTGTATTTGCTCCATCGAGCGCGAGCCGTACGGGACGTGTCCCTGATCGCCGAAGTAGCTGATGGGTTCCTCGGGCATCTGCTCACGGATCGCTCTCAGGACCGATATGCCCCCGACGCCGGAATCGAACACGCCGATCCTTGCGGGTGAGTTTGTGAGGGAGGACATGCAGCAAAGTATAACCGTAAAGCTATACAGGCATCATCAAGCAGTTTATTCTTCTTTGAGAATCTGTTTCAGGCGAGGGACTAATGGTGGAAGGTCTTCCTTCACAGTTTGCCAGATGATCCTCAGATTCACCCCATGATATTCGTGAATTACGATATTTCTCATCGTGAGCATTTCCACCCAGGGAAGATCAGGATACTGCGCTCTTATCTCTGCGGGTACATGCCTGGCGGCTTCGCCAATGATCTCCAAATTGCGTAAAACGGAATCGATGGTTTTCTCATTTTCCAGTTCCTAGGCGGCACGGATCGCCTCTCGCAAAATAGCATCGCGCAGTTCTTTGCGAAGCGCCTCCGGGGTGACCAAATCCACTTTGCGCCCAAGCTCTTCTTCAAGATACAACTTGAGCCGCATAAATTCGAATAAACGAATGACGGGATTTCGCGATGTGGTGCGAGCGCGAACTTGATTCATCTGCCGATAACTGGTCGCAATGCCAAATCGTTGACGGTACATTTCAAAGACTTGGTGCGCTTCAACGGATTTCGACAACCTTCCAACAGCGTAAGCAAACCAACGTGCGCCCTTTCGTTTGTAGCGTCCTTTTGAATACTTCTTCACCACAACGGCTGCCACTTCCAGTTGTCCATGCTTTGGACTGTTGAATGTATAAGTGGTTTTGCGACTTGCCGATTTTTCAAACAACGTTCGCACACCACCTGACTTGCCGCGCACAGGCATAGGCATGATGAATCTGATTTTGCGGCGCTTGAGCGTCTTGAGAACTGGCACGGAGCAAAATCCTTTATCAAAATAGGCGTACCGAATGGAGATTCCTATAGATTTTAGCCGATCCAAGAGCCAAGCGACCGTTTTTTCCAGGCTTTCGCCTTTTTCGACAAAGCGCAGCGCCAGAACATAGCGTTGATGGTCATGCACAATCGAAACCGTTGCGTATCCGTGAAAATGGGTTGTTCCTGATTTCGCCTGACTGCGCACGATCTCTTTTTCATCTTCATAACATTCGCCGTGATAGGGGACCAAGGTCAAATCTATAGCGATGTAGTCTGACCGCTTTCCTTTCTTCACAAATCGCGGCGTTTGAGCGCGG
>DATDRD010000131.1:0-1857 GCA_035291925.1 Anaerolineales bacterium | reverse complement strand
CAGGAAAATATTTTGAAGAACTCGAAGTCGGGATGAAATTCCAGCACGCACTGGGGCGCACCATCACAGAGATGGATAACGTTCTTTTCTCAGCACTGACGATGAACACACAGCCTCTGCACGTCAACGAAGATTTTGCGTCGAAGACAGAGTTTGGACAAAGATTGGTCAATGGCGTACTTACACTTGGACTCGTCGTTGGCTTGACCGTCCCCGAACTGACCGAGGGTACTATTGTGGCAAATCTCGGATATGATAAAGTCGTTTATCCCAGCCCAGTCTTTCACGGTGATACGATCTATGCGGAAAGCGAGATCATCGAGAAGCGTGAGTCCAGGTCGCGGCCTGAGGTAGGGATTGTGCGGATCAAATGCCGGGGCAGGAAACCAGACGGTACAATTGTGGTGGAGTTTGAGAGAACAGTGATGTTCTTGAAGAAATCAAAATAACATGTCATTGCGAGCCGCCGCTGGTTGAGACGCAAGCGGCGAAACCAGGGTGGCGTGGCAATCTCATGCTTTCAAATAAACTTACTGTTCCGGGTTGCTTGAGATTGCTTCTCGTAGACTCGCAATGACATAAAATTAGGAGAATCATGCATTCTCGACGTGCCCTACTCTACATGCCCGGCGATGACCGCCGCAAAATTGAAAAAGCCACAACCCTCGGCGTGGACTGCATCTGCATGGACATGGAGGACGGCGTGGCAGTCACACACAAAGCGGAAGCACGCGCGGTCATTGCACAGGCGATGAAGGAGCTGGACTTTGGCAAGTCCGAGCGATGCATCCGCATCAATAGTTTTGGGTCAGGCTTCGAAAAATTCGACCTCGCCGCAGCGCTTGCCACAAATCCCGATTCGATTGTTGCGCCCAAGATCGAAACCGCTGAACAGGTGAAGTGGGTCAGTGAACATATCGAAACGTATGAGCTTTCCAGTAACGTACAGGTTGGGAGCATTCGCCTGTTGATCGGCGTTGAAACCGCAAAAGGAATTTTCAATCTTCGGGAGATTGCCACCGCAGACAAGCGTCTCGAAGCCATCATCTTCGGCGCGGAGGATTATGCCGCCTCCGTTGGCGCGACGCGCACGAAAGAAGCGACCGAAGTGCTCTACGCGCGCTCGGCAGTTGTCAACGTGTGTGCGGCGAACGATTTGCAAGCGATAGACATGGTCTACATTGACTTCCGCGACACCGAAGGATTGCGAGTCGAAGCAGAGCAGGGAGCAGGGCTCGGCTTCAGCGGGAAACAGATCATTCACCCGAATCAAGTTGTCCCTGTGCAGGAGTCGTTCACTCCATCCGATCAAGCGATTGCATACGCACAACGCGTCGTCGAGACCTTCATAACCAGTCAAAAGGAAGGCAAAGGCGCGTACGCGCTGGATGGCAAGATGATCGACATGCCATTATTGAAGAATGCCCAAAAAGTTATGGACCGGGCTAAGGCGGCAGGAAAACTGCAGGAGGCCAAATGAAAACGAATCGTTCCCAAATGGCTGTCATGAATATAGACAAAAGTGAAGAGATCGTTGGCGGATGGGCAACGCCGCGCATCCCGCAGGTTGGCATTTATAAACTGCTTGTCAAAAAGCGCAGGGACGGAAAGATGGAATGGGCGCACTTCATCCAGCGTGATAACGGCTTGAAGGAAATGGTGTCGCGCGGCGAACTGGAAAACCAGCAGCAGCTCGACGACCTGCTCGAGATCACGCACCGCAACCTGAAGAAGTTTTTCGGCGTCGAATTGCAGGCTGCCGAATATGAAGTGCGAACCCTGGACGGAAAGAAAGCATCTGATATAAAACATTAGCAGGATAAACTTCAGGTGACAATCACTTTTGTAGAGCACTCC
>DATDRD010000130.1:0-3213 GCA_035291925.1 Anaerolineales bacterium | reverse complement strand
CACCAGAACAACAAAAAACCCTTCGCATAGTTCTACATTTGATTCCCTGCAGGGTTTCTGGTTTATCCACTTTTCGTAGATCTCTTCCCCGCAATCCACATAGACATCCCCCGGTGTTGGCATGCCTTCATGGCCGATGACGATCTTGCATGCCACGTCATCCTCACCCCAGCGGATCATCCACCAGAAATACTTTGTGTAATCAACCACGGTGACCGAGAAGCGGTCAGGGCCCGGTGGCTCGTAGTCTGGCGCGGCAAGACCTCGTGAGCTGGACGCGAATGCGCTCCCCACGAAGGCCAGAAGCAGGCTCAGCAGTATTAGCCGAGTCCTCCACCGAAGCCAAGTCCTGTTGTCCCTGGTCATGAAAAAAGTGTCCGCTTACATTATAGCGGACTCTCTTTCATTAATGGCTATTTTTTCTGTAACCTTTTGGTTACAGTTTTGGCAGATTTCCGGCGTGCGGATCTTGCCGGGCTTTTTTTCGGCTGGCGTTCTGATCTTGCTTCGACTTTGGCAGCCGAATTTTCCATTTCTTCCAGCACAGTCACATCCTGACGCAGGTTACGGCTGCGCAGGTAGAGGCTGAAGACATAAAGTCCCATCACAATGAATGCGATCGCATAACCGGCGATCATGTAGCCTGAGGTATCGGGGGTGGGTTCCTGGAAAAACATATGAGTCTCCGTTTACATGCTAACTTTCAATTTGAGTTGTTCGACCTTATCCTGCAAGCTGCCGAGCCGAATGCGATTCCAGAACAGGTCGATGAAGATGAGCGTGAATGCGAACAGCGCGAAGAAAAAGGCGACGCGCATATCGGCGGTCATGCTGAAACTGCCCTCTGCTTCCGGGTTTGAGCCACTAATCACGACGGGATGGATCGTGCGGAACAGGCGGATGGCGAAGAACGTGATTGGCGCACTGATTCCTCCCATGAGGGCGTATACCGCGCCGAAACGGGCGCGGCGGTCTGGATCATCAATTCCCTGGCGGAGCATGAAATACGCAATATAGATCAACTCGGTGATCGCGGCGGTCGTAAGACGCGGATCCCACGTCCACCATGTATTCCAAGCAGGCCGCGCCCATATGGAGCCAAGCACGATGGTGATCAAAAAGAATACCAGGCTCACCTCAATTGCCGCGACCTGAAGGCGATCCCATTTCAAGTCTTTTATGATGAGATAGATCACGCTGAATACTGCCGCAAGGATGAAGCCGAGCAGCGCAGTCCACGCGGTGCCAATGTGGAAGTAAAACACACGCTGCACGTCTCCCATCACCAGTTCGGTCGGGGCAAAGACCAGGGCGAGGTACGCCGAAATGCCGAGCACAATTACGGCAGCGATATCCAGAATCTTAAGTGCCAAAGGTTTGGGTTGCATCGAGACTCCTTGAATCAATTTGCTTGGTCGGCGTTCTCCCTTCGACAGGCTCAGGGCAAGCTTACGCCGACGGATGCGCAAGAGAGCGCATCCTACACGGAAATTATTCTTCAACAACATTATCAAACACCATGAAAGCCAAGGCAATAAAAATAATATCGTAGGCGATCAAAAGATTGAGGGGCAGAAGGATTTCTGCAAAATCCGCACCAATAAGGAACCCCTCGCTGGCTTTGACAGCTGCCAGCAAAACAGGGATCACGACCGGGAAGAGCAAAATCGGGAGCAGGATATCGCGCGTGCGCGTTTGTACAGACATGGCCGCCAGCAGTGTGCCCACGGCGACGTAACCAATCGAGCCGAGCAGAATCACCAGTAATAGCCCGGGTTGGAATAGATTGACATTGTAAAGAACGCTGTAGATCGGCAGGACAATGATTTCCACGATCAGCATGAAAGTCAGGTTGCTAATCATTTTGCCAAAATAGATCGCCGAGCGGTCTACAGGTGCAAGTAGCAGACCATCCAAACAGCCGCGGTCTTTTTCGATTGCCATCGAGCGGTTGAGACCCAGAGTCCCTGCAAAGGCGAAGGTTGCCCAGAGCACACCTGAAGTCACGGACTGACGCGTTTTGATATCCAGTTCGAGAGCGAAGTTGAAGATCAGGATGATCAGCAGTGAAAAGACCAGCATGGCGGAGAAGAGTTCGCGCGAACGGAATTCTGCACGAACGTCCTTCCACACAACCGCGGCGACGGCTTTAGTGAAATTGCCTGATGGCTGGCTGCGCTTGGCGGTTATCGATTTCATCTCAGTCGCTTTGTTGACCATATTAACCCGCCAGTGCCTGCCTATAGAACGTGAGCAAATTTGTCTTTCTGAGCTCCCTGCGCGAAGCGGATGCGGAAACGACACCTCGTGAAAGGATATCAAATCGGGTTGCAAGGTCCTCTGCGCGTGCAAGGTCATGGGATGTCATCACGACCGTGCGCCCCTTCGCGGCGACGGTCTTTAGCACCTGATCGAGCATGGAGGAGGCATCCTGGTCCAACCCCGTATAAGGTTCATCGAAGAGCACCACGTCCGGGTCATGGAGAACCGCGCGGCCGATGGCGAGTCGCTGTTGCATGCCGCGCGAGAAGGTTCTAACCAGGTCCCGGCGCCTTGCCTCGAGACCAACCATTTCAAGGACTTCCGTAATTCTCGCTTCAATATTCGGGATGTTGTACATGCGCCCATAGAAACGGAGATTCTCCTCTGCGGTCAGGTCACCATACAGCAAAGGCAGATGCGAGACCACGCCCAGGCGTGCGCGTACCTGCGCGGCCTGATGTGGAAGTTTGTACCCCGCAATGTTGACCTCACCGAGTGATGGCCGCGACAACGTTGCCAGGATCCTCAGGAACGTGGTCTTCCCCGCGCCGTTCGGGCCCAGCAGCGCGACGAACTCACCCGGCTGAACCTCAAAGTCCACGCCGCGCAGGACGGTCTTTAATCCGAATCGTTTGACGAGCTTTTTGACGGTGATCATGGTTTCCAAAAACCTACATCTTTCCCTTCAAAATTTCCTTCAACTCTGCGCGGCGCTTGTGATATGCCTCATCGGAGATCTTCTTGGCGCGATGCAAATCATCCAGTGCAATGATCGCATCCATCACATCTTCAGAAGATTCAAATTCATCGTCCTCATCTTCAACATCATCTTCCTCTTCCGCGCGATTGCGGTCGCGCAGGTATAGCCACGCACCTGCAAGGATGAGCGCAACACCCAGCGCACCCGCGCCGATCAAAAGGTTCCTGTTCGAACTGGTTTCAGGCGTTGAA
>DATDRD010000129.1:0-4380 GCA_035291925.1 Anaerolineales bacterium | reverse complement strand
CCAGAAAATTCTGGACATGTACGGTTTCGATCAAGTCCCTGATGAAATTGAGCAATACATCCAGGCGGCTTCCGCCGAACCTGCCATGGAGGAGAGCGCCATCTTCGACGCGGTGGTGGACATTGTGATAGGTGGAGACTACGATTACTATATCTACGATCTTGTCCCGCTTGGTCATGCGTTGTACTACCTGAGCATGGCGAAAGTCTACGATGAATGGATCAACAAGATCACCAAACTGCGCGAGGAGATGCGCGAGTATGAGGAAATGGTCTCGCGCTTGAAGCGCAAGAAGGAAACGGAGGAAGACCAGATTCTCACGGAACTCCTGTACATCCGCACCCGCATCAACGCTTCGTCGAGCATTCTGACCGACAAAGAAAAGACTGGATTCTTCTTTGTCATCATCCCCGAAGAAATGATCCTGATCGACACCAGCAAGGCGGCGGAATTATTCGCCAAGTTCGACGTGCCGATCATGGGCTACGTGGTCAACCGCGTGGTGCCGCGCGAATTGCTTCAACAGAACATCCCGACGTACCTGAAAAATCGCATCGAGATGCAGGATAAGTATCTGGAGCAGATCAAGACCATGTTTGGTGGACAGGTGGCAGCACACGTTCCCGAACTGGAACGGGATGTGACCGGCCTGGATATGATTCGGCGGCTGGCTGAAATCATGTATGGGAATTAAGGAGAATCAGCCATGAAAGACATCGAAACTTCCATGAAGGCTTACGTCAAAGAGCGCGGCTCCCTGCGTTATCTCTTCTTCGGCGGCAAGGGTGGTGTGGGCAAAACCGCGTTGGCGGGCGCGACTGCCATCTGGCTGGCGAAGCAGGGCAAACGCGTCATGCTGGCCTCCACCAATCCCGTCCACAGCCTGAGCGGACTGCTGGGACAAAACGTTTTCGGCCAGCCGACGGCGGTCAATGGCGTGCCCAACCTGTGGGCTTACGAGATTGACACCAAGGACACGATTGAACGCTCCAAGCAGGAGATCCGCGAAAAAATCCAGTGGTTCCTGAAGTTTGCAGATATTTCCACCAAGGCCGATGAGTTTGTCGAATCAGCCACGATGAACCCAGCCTTCGAAGAATCGGCCATGTTCGAGAATATGGTGGATCTGATGCTGGGCGGCGAATATGATGTGTACGTCTTCGACACCGCTCCGACTGCGAACGCCCGACGCCTGTTGGGTATGTCCCAGGTCTATTCGCTGTGGGTTAACAAGATGCTCAAGAGCCGGGACGAAGCCCGTTCCCTGCGCGAACTGCTTTCTTTCACCAAGAAAAAGGAAAAAGACCCGCTGATGGATTATCTGGTTGCATTCCGCGACCGCATGGGCAAAGCCCGCGAAATGCTAACCGACCCAGCCAGGACCTCCTTCTTCTTCGTCACCCTGCCGGAAGCCCTGCCGATTGCTGTCATCACACGCTTCATCGGCTGGTTTCACGATTTTGGCATCCCGGTCGGCGGCGTGATCGTCAACATGTTGATTGACCAAAAACAGGTCAATGACAAATCGCCGGATTTTGTCAAGAACCGCGTGGCAATGCAGGACCGCTACATGGACGATATTTGGGAAAAGTTCGACGGCATGGTGCGAGCCAAACTGCCGCTTTACGAGACGGATGTGCGTGGCACAGATTCCCTAATGCGAATGGGCGAGGCGTTGTTTGCATGATTCGTGAAACGCGAGGCGTGAATTACGTTTACGCCTCATGGTACACTTCAATCCATGACACGCCTTCTTCAGCGTCCCACCCGTGCGCTCGCTGAAATCCTGTACGGCCTGGCGATCCACGACCAGGTACGCACCCTGGCCCGGCAGCGCGGCAGCCTGGAGCATCTCTTTGTGCTGATCAGTTTCGGGGATTTGCTCGGCCTGCCCATCCTGCCGCCGTATTACAGCATGCGGCTATTGCCCTTCGTTGTCCCGCTCATTAACAACTGGCGGCGGCGCATGTTGCGGGAACGGGATCTGATGGATGCAATTTTCTAACGGAGAATGACTATGAAAGCTGTCCGTGTGCATCAATACGGGGGACTTGAAACGCTGAAGTATGAGGACGTCCCGACACCGGAGCCCGGAGAGGGCGAAGCGCGGGTGAAGATCCATGCCGTGGGGGTTAACTTCATTGACATCTACCACCGGATCGGCCGCTATCAGGGTACATTACCGCTCACACTCGGGCAGGAGGCGGCGGGTATAGTCGACGCGGTCGGATCAAACGTGACGGATGTGAAGCCGGGCGACCGCGTGGTCTATGCGAGCGTGCAAGGCTCCTATGCCGAGTACGCCATCACCCCCGCGTGGCGACTCGTTCCAGTTCCATCAGGAGTGAATGCGCAACAGGCAACCGCAGTGATGATCCAGGGGATGACGGCTCATTACCTGACCTTTAGCACGTATCCACTTAAAGAGGGCGATACCGCGCTTGTGCACGCGGCAGGCGGCGGCACTGGGCAATTGTTGGTGCAGATTGCGAAGCGGCGCGGGGCGCGCGTCATTGGGACGGTTTCTACTGAGGAAAAAGCGGCTCGAGCACGTGAGGCGGGTGCGGACGAAGTCATCCTTTACACCCAGGTGGATTTCGAAGCCGAAGTCAAGCGACTGACCAATAATGTGGGAGTGCATGTCGTCTATGACTCGGTCGGCAAGGATACGTTCGATAAAAGTCTGAACTGCCTCCGGCGGCGCGGCTATATGGTGCTTTACGGTCAGTCTTCGGGCTCTGTTCCACCGGTTGACCCGCAAACCCTGAACGCAAAAGGCTCGCTCTACCTTACCCGCCCCTTCCTGGCACATTACACGGCTGACCGTACCGAGTTGTTGAGCAGAGTGAATGACCTGTTCAAATGGATAGCGGCTGGCGACTTGAAGGTGCGGGTTGACAAAACTTTCCCGCTTACCCAAGCCGCCGATGCGCATCGTTATCTCGAAGATCGGCAATCGAAGGGGAAGATATTGTTGATACCATAGCAAAACCAAGATATTCTGTAATAGTTGAAGCCACTGAGCGAACTGTTGCCAGACTCAGTGGCTTCGTCATTACCATGGCTGGATTCATGCAGAATCTGTTACCATTGTGCTGACGCTAGCGTGCAGTGTTGAGTTGTAATGGCTGGAACAGGCGTGACGCCTGCCACGTCTTATACTGCGAGCGTGATGCTGAATGTGGATGGCGGAATCATCAAAGCAACGCTTTGAGGCAGCGATTCTCAATCATACTGTTGAATATCTTTCTGATCAGTTGTACATCCAAATCAGGCAACACACCAGAACCGATTTCGCGGCCATCGATTACTAATGAAGCGCATCAAACTCTGATCAGGTTCTTCGCCTTATTGAATGAGAAGAAGTATTCCGAATCAGATTTTCTATATCAATGAGTAAACTCTCCTTCCTGGCACGCACCTCACTGGTGATCGGCTTCTTCTTCGGCATCGACAAGGTCCTGGCCTTTGCACGGTCGATCATCATTGCGCGGCAGTTCTCGCTTTCATTCGAACTCGACGCATTCAACGTCGCCAACAATCTTCCCGACCTCCTGTTCGCGCTCATCTCAGGCGGCGCTCTCTCGATGGCATTCATTCCGGTATTGACTCAAATACTGACGCTGAAAGGACGGGATGCGGCGTGGGTGTTGTTCTCACGCGTAGCCAATCTGGCATTTGTAGTGACAGCCGGCGCGGCAATCGTCATCGCCATCTTTGCCGAGGAGATCGTAAGGTCAGAGATCGGCATCGCGCCGGGCTTTGGACTTGAGCAGCAGCATCTGATCGCGGAGTTGATGCGTCTCAACCTGATTGCCACGCTCATTTTCTCCATCAGCGGCCTGGTGATCGGCGGTTTGCAGGCCAACCAGCATTTCATTCTCCCCGCGCTGGCTCCCTCACTCTACAACATCGGCATGATCTTCGGCGCACTGGTGCTCTCCCCCAGCGAGCCGTATCGTTTCGGCCCGATCACACTGCCTGCACTCGGCTATGGTGTGCATGGACTGGTCTACGGTGTCATTCTGGGCGCGGCGCTGCATTTGGGGATTCAAATTCCCGGCCTGATCAGATATAAATTCAAGTGGACCCCGTCCATTGATATTCACAACGCAGAATTGCGCGAAGTTTTGAGGATCATCGGTCCGCGTTTGCTGACGATGTTCATGATCCAGTTGATGTTTATCGCGCGCGACAATTTCGCTTCCCGGCTCGACCAGGTGGGGGCGATCTCGGCCCTGACCTACGGCTGGATGATCATGCAGGTGCCTGAGACTTTGCTTGGGACTGCCATCGCCACCGCGCTGCTGCCAACTCTTTCCCAGTTCGCCGCACGCGCAGACTGGCACAGTTTCCGTTTAACCATCGAGAAAGCCCTCC
>DATDRD010000128.1:0-2190 GCA_035291925.1 Anaerolineales bacterium | reverse complement strand
TGGAGCATTGGCATAGCAGGCGGCATTGTTGGGATTCCGCCTGGCTGGCTGTGGTATCGCTGGCGCGGTGACCTTTTCTAACTTGCGAGCAACGATCCGTTTTCTTTATCAAATCTTTACGAATGCTTGATTGGGGCTTTATCATCGCCTGATAATATACCAACATAAATCAAATTATCAACAAACACGAACTTCAATAAAAGAAAGGAGAAATGACTATGATGGGCTTTGGAATGATGGGCGGGTTTGGCTTGATCGGCCTGATCATCAACATTGCGATTATCGTTGGGATCGTCATCCTGATCGTGTGGGCGGTCAAGCGGTTCACAAGTGGTGCAACCAATTGGAACCAATCCGCCGGCAACCAATCCCCGCGTGAAATCCTGCAAGCGCGCTACGCACGCGGCGAGATTACTCGCGATCAGTATCAGCAGATGTTAAGCGATCTTAGTTGAACCGCTGAATGGCATTTGACAAGCAAAGAGGCGGCTGGTAGCAGCATAATATGCCAGCCGCCTCTTTATGTTTTCATCCAACCCCGACTTCCCATTAGGTGGTTTCACTTCTCAGCGCTGTCATCGAATATATTGGTTGATTGGCTATGCATCATTGTTGATGTATCGATCGGATTCCATAAATTCAGGGGGTGATACCCAACTGCTGAAGTCGAGTTAAAGCTGGCTCAAAGCCAGGATGATACTTGAGTGCCGAACGAAGATCCTTGATGGCCCCCTCAGTATCGCCCAAAGCATCACGTGCCAGAGCGCGCCAATAATAACTTTCCTCCAGAACCGGTTCGCTCATTGCATCCAGTGTCGTAGTGGATAATTTGAGCACATCCCCATATCGCCCGGTATAGTAATAAGCCCAATATGGCCCGGTCTGATACCAATACCACATCATTCGCCACGGCCTTTCTTTCTTGGCGATGTCTGGGTAAAGTGCAAAGGCATCATCATAAGCTGCCGCGGCGCCGGCATAATCCTGCAATTGCATAAGATTAGTGCCGCGGTTGAACCAGGCGAAAAACTGATCCCGCCCAGTAAGGATATAAATATCGTCGGAGGCCTTTTGAGCGGCATCGCGATAGTTGTATTCTTCGTCCGCATGAGAACCTAAAATTGACAGGACTTCCTCCCTGCGTTCAGACGAATAAATCACGAGGTAGGTGAAATTAAATGCCCGCCAGTAAGATTCCAAATCCTGGTATCCCATGATTTGATCGGGTCCATAGTAGGAATCTTGTAACGTAAATCGCTGGTCAGAATCGTTGTAGCCAGTCACCAAAACATAATGACCCATCCAGCCATCGAAATCACGCCCTACGAATCCCTTTTCGATGATTACCGGCAGTCCGGCGGCCAGAAAGCGTTTGAGCAACTCGATATCCCCACCGACGCGATGTATAACCTTTAGCTGAGTCTCTTCTTCAATGTAAGCAGCCATCTCATAAGGCATGACGTTCTTATCGCGCGGGTTCGGCTTGACGAAGGCAGCGATGGGATGCTGGTCGCCCTCCCAACCCCAGTAGGAAAGGGCCATTGCCAGTGTCGCGGGACCGCAGTTGTTCCAGGTCTGATATTCATGCCGAACGCCATCGAGTTGCATACTTTTCGGGGTCGGCGTTAGTGTAGTGGTGGGAGTGAGGGAAGCGGCAGGTTGTTTAGTAGAGGGGAATTGTGTGGTTGTAACTGAAAAAGGAAACAGTGGAGAGGATCGAGGCGAGGCTTTCTGCGTTGGCAACCTGCTCTCTTCCTCAGGAATAAAAACGATTTGTTCAGGAGGCGAGAGTCCATATTTGAAACGCGCGAACAATTCAGCAACCCTCCAGCCCAGTCGTTCTTGAACTGGAGGCAGGTTATAGACCGCGGGGATCTCCAATAAAAACATGATAAGCAGGATCAGGATCGAGCCAGTGAATTTGTGCCTTCTCATTTATAAGAGATGTTTTGCCCTCTGCATCAGGTTCTGCCGCTGGTGCTGATGTTCCTCGGAAGTGAGATTGCCCTGCTCATGTTCCTCGTCCAGCCGGCCGATCTCGACGATCAATTCATCCAGCGTTGCCTCGTCAGATTGAATATCACCGTCCTCACTCTGGGCATTTTCGGGTTTACGCCACCACCATACCCCAAAGCCGATCATCGCCAAACCAAGAACAGCTGCCCCACTGGTAAGTGGAATCGTTGTATC
>DATDRD010000127.1:0-4481 GCA_035291925.1 Anaerolineales bacterium | reverse complement strand
TATCCCGAAGCGATGGATAACTACGACCTTGTACCTTCGGGTTTAATCAAACTCATCAAACAGGGATTCAATGCCGGTGTGGACCATTCAGGGACGAGCATCGGACAACCGACCAGCTTCTTCGTGGGTGCAGCACTAAACCTTTGCCCGCCCGATGTGGAAAGCGAGATCAAAACCCTGCATCGCAAAGCAAAGGCAGGTGCAGATTTCTTCCTGACCCAGCCTGTCTATCATCCCGATGATGGACCTTTATTGCTGGAGAAGTATGAAGCAAAATACGGAAAACTCGAAAAGCCGATCCTTGTAGGCATCCTTCCGCTTGTCAGTATTAGACACGCAAACTTCCTTCATAACGAAGTGCCCGGCATCTTCATCCCTGATGAGATGAGGAAACGCATCGAAGCCGCGGGGGACGGAGAGCGCGGCGTGCGAGTCGGGGTGGAGGTGGCGGTCGAGTTGATCGACCAGCTCAAGGCCTGGGCAGGAGGCGTGTACCTCATGCCGCAATTCCACAAGTTCGACATGGTCGCCGAGATCATAGAGAAGGTCATAAAGTAAACAGATACACAAGTACACAGGTCTCCGAGTTTACATGTCTACTTGTTTACGTGTATACTTGCCTTATGCTCCTTACAATTGACATCGGCAATACGAACGTTACACTGGGTCTGTACAGCGGCAACATCCTGGGCTCGCATTGGCGGCTCGCCACAGATCACGCCCGCATGCCTGATGAATACGGCCTGCAATTCCAGGGGCTTCTGGAGAACGTAGATCATACGGTCAGGGATCTGAAAGGGATCTGCCTTGCATCTGTTGTACCGCAACTTACCGGTCGCGTGATACAGGCCTGCAGGGAATATCTTGAACAAGACCCGTTTGTTGTTGATGTAGGCATAAAGACCGGCGTCAAAGTGCGGTACGAAGACCCGAAAGCAGTTGGCGCAGACCGCATCGCAGATGCGGTGGCGGTAATGTATCTTTATGGCGGCCCGGCATGCGTGATCGATTTTGGGACAGCAACCACATTCAATGCCCTCACGAAAGATGGCGAATATCTGGGCGGCGCCATCACAGCCGGAATCACACTTGCAACAGAAGCGCTCTTTACCCATGCCGCAAAACTTCCGCGCATTGATCTGCAACGGCCACCGTCCATCATAGGCCGCAATACAGTCCATGCGATGCAATCAGGTTTGTTGTTCGGTTATGTGAGCATGGTGGAGGGAATGGTGGAACGATTCCGCAAAGAGCTTGGCCCGCAGATGAAGGTCATCGCAACGGGTGGGCTTGCTGAAATTATTGCACAGGAAACGGACGTCATACAAATCATCGCCCCCTGGCTCACGCTCGAAGGTTTGCGAATCCTCTGGGATCTCAATCATCCGCTATAGCAAAATTTGCAAAAGAAGCTTCTTTCGATATCAATAGCAGCTCTGTTGTCGATTGGATGTGGGGGATTAGCATTTATTATCGAATCTTTGTCCACCGTCGCGATCGATCCAACACAGATTGCAAGCCCGCTTCCTTCACCAACTGAAACTGCCGCTGTCCCCCCGACCGCCTCCCCCGCCGATACTCCCACCGCTGCCGCTCCACCATCCCAAACACCTCTTCCCACATTCACATTGACCCCCGCGCCGACTCTTGAACCGCAATGGTACATGCAGGGCCCGGGCGAAGTCCTTGTGCCGATTCTTCTTTATCATCACATCGCCGTACTTCAAAGCGAAAATATTTATTACATTTCACCTGATGCGTTCGAACGGCAGATGAATCTGTTGCACGAATGGGGATACACGACGATATCCGTTGAGTTAATGGTCAGGGCAATAAAACAGGGAGCAGAACTGCCTTCCAAGCCGGTCATCATTACGTTTGACGATGGCAGTGAAAGCATATTTACAAACGCCCTCCCGATCATGCAGAAATATGATTTCACGGGAACCGTTTATATTGTATACAACTTTGTGGGCATACGAAATTATATGAACCCCGATCAGATCCGCGGACTATACGCGTCCGGTTGGGAGATCGGCAGTCACAGCCTCAGCCACGCGGATTTGACTGAGCGCCCCGACCGGCAAATGGATGAGATCGTCGAATCACGCAGGAAACTCCAATCCCTGCTTGGTGTACCTATATCAAGTTTTGCATATCCCTTCGGCGCGTATGATGAGAATTCTGTTTATTACGCCCGTTATGCGGGTTATATTGCCGCGCTGGGTCTGGGCTATGAATCATTGCAAAGCAACAGAAATTTGTTTTATCTATATCGTCAGGCCGTAAAAGGGTCTGACGACCTGAGAACCTTTGCCCTGCTCCTGCCCTGGCGGGAAGACCTGGACAATTTGCCTGTGATTACGGTGGTGCCGTAAACACTAAAGGCGTAGAGCGACCCGCCAGGTCATAAGATTCAAGACTTCAGACGAAAACGTGCTGCAAAAAAGCGCGACTGATGATATTGAAGGGTCGCCCCTAACAGTCTTCACATCAAACACAATAGGGAACCAACCTGACACTTAATCCCACGCCGACCGACAGCAGCATCCGTTAACGCAATTCTTACTGCTTCCTGCTATAATTTCTACATATGGTTGTGGCTGTTGGCGGGCAGGAGCAAAGTGTCGGTTTATCATTTTCGCCGTACTTTGCAGGCAATTGCCCTTGCCTTCGGTTCCTAGGCGCGCTATAATGCCCCACGCTATATGAAAGTAAGGAGAAAGAAATGCCCGTTTATACCTATCGTTGCGACTCCTGTGGCGTGCAATTCGAGAGACATCAGTCTTTTCATGATGCCCCGCTGAAGACCTGCCCCGAGTGCCGCAAAAAATCATTGAAAAAGGTGATCACACCTACCAGGATCATTTTCAAAGGCTCTGGTTTTTATGCGACCGATCACAAGTCCCCTTCAGGGGATAAATCTCCATCGGGAAGCAAGTCTCGAGAGGGCAAGTCGGAAAAGAAGGAAGAAAGCCAAACCAGTGAGTCGAAGAGTATTGAGAAGAGCGAATAACTCCGACTAATGGAAAGAGAGAAGGCACAAACCTTCTCTCTTTTGCTTTAATTTCTCGCTTTACGCAGAACGTCCCGCAGGTTTCCTAAGATCAAGCCCGTTTGCAGAACAACACCTGCGGCACAGTCCGCAACATTAGTCAAGTTCTCGCGCATTTCTCAACAAGGAGCTGAGGGCAACCAGGAACTCACAATGACATCCATGGTGATTCCATAAGCCAGTGAGTTCCATAATCGCATACTCGCAGGTTGGTCTTTCACCTTCTGCCAGTACCCCGAAAAGACGAAGAATGTCGCGACCAGAGCAACCGCAAGGCGAATAAGGATCGTGGTCCATGTTCCAAAACACCACGGAGTTTGGTTCTTAATGACATCAACCGCAACGCTATAAATCCAGCGCAGGATGACACCGATGAAAACACCGATAAGTACCTGTATTTTGGCGCTGGTATCCTCCTGCTGAGTTGCCAGCCTAAAACGGATCGCGTCATTGAAACTGAACGAGTTCATACGATTCTCCTCCTAGTATGTCCACGGGCCAACGAGGGCATCAATGGAAACGCCATAAACCAGCGCATTCAGGAAGCGCATGCTTGCGGGCTGATCTTTCACTTTCGGCCAGTAACCCGAAAAGACGAAAATGGTCACGATCAGGGCAACCACAATACGGGCAAGGATCACGGCAAAACTTTGGGGAACTTGATTCTTAATAACATCCACTACGATCCAGCGTACAAGAACACCAAGGAGAACACCGAAGAACACCTGAATTTTGGCGCTGGTATCCTCCTGCTGGGTGGCCAGCCTGAAACGAATGGCATCATTGAAGCTGAAAGATTGCATACGGTTGCTCCTTTTGTGGGGTCATAAATCATTATACTGCTTCTACAATTAATCTATGCATAGGATCCTGGTATTTTCCATATCAGCATTTGTCGTCTTATTCGTTGCAGGGTTCGATTTTGATAGAGCTTCTGGGCATTATAGCAAAGGCAAAGATTCCAATTTAACGGTTTTAGGGAAAACACCAAACCCTGATTGGAAATCGCACGTGCGCGATCCGCTCCGCCCAGGACATAAATGACTTCATCCACATTCACCGCGGGCACGCCGTTCAGAGGTAGAGGCAGGTCTGGGCCAGATTTCCACACGCCGCCTGACCGGCTGACTCCAAGGAACTGGTAATCAAACCACGCATTCGGTTTTCGGAAATTAGCGTTTACGCTCTCTCCTGAAAAGACAAGCACAAAATCACCGCTCGCATCCGGGAGCATTCTGCCAGCGTTTTGCCAATCAAAGACGGCGCCGGTCGCTCTGTCCTCAATTCTATAATAGAAATTCACCTCTGTAATGTTGGGGCCAGTGGGCTTCACGCTGAAGGTGATATCCTTGCTGAGTTGACATCGGAAAGAAAAGCGTTGGCTGTCTGCTGTTTAATCCGACAATCTCGGTTATAATTTTTTTAT
>DATDRD010000126.1:0-9345 GCA_035291925.1 Anaerolineales bacterium | reverse complement strand
GATTTCAGTTTTCGGATGAATTACCCTGCCGCCTAACTTTTCCACATTCTTCAGATCGGTTTCGATGTCATCGCTGTGGATATAGACCAAAACGTGTCCGGCGGGGCTTTCATCGGACACGGCCGGGAAACCACCGCCTGTGCCATCGCCTGCTTCCCACTGCGTGTAATTCAATGCAGGATCATGTTGAAGCTTCCAGCCTAACAAGTCCTGATAAAACTTTCCCGCAGCTTCCACGTTCGCGGCGGGGATCTCGACATGGACAACATTTCTTTTGGACATAGCAAAACTCCTCTCTAAGACTTGGATAACGACAATCAAATTATAGAACACTCGTTCTAAGTCGTCAAGCCCACGGATGGTGGAATTTTTAATTAAACGAGAACAAGATACGGGGAGAACGAAGCGTCACTCGTATTTCAGCGCCATTACGGGGATCATCGT
The DNA here is from genome assembly GCA_035291925.1 of Anaerolineales bacterium. Taxonomy (GTDB): domain Bacteria; phylum Chloroflexota; class Anaerolineae; order Anaerolineales; family Villigracilaceae; genus Defluviilinea. Next base: position 8,901 of record DATDRD010000126.1, on the reverse strand, counting down.
GGCGGCGCGCAACGCGGGATATAAGCCTGAAATCATCCCGATAAACGTGGAGAAGATCAGGGCAAACATCGGCAGCCAGAAGGGCGTGTACACCGCAACGCTCGGCGGCGCGCCGCCCTGCTGACCGGCTTGCCCCGCGAGATATACGATTGCGATCACATTGAGTCCCTGCCCCGCCAGCCAGCCAATGATCACTCCGCCTAATCCGCCGAGAAAGCCGATGCCTGCAGCTTCACCCAAAAAGATCGCCAGCACATCGCGATTGGTCGCGCCCACGGCTTTCATCAGGCCGATCTCACGTGTACGCTCGAGGATGGACATTGCCATGGTGTTGGCAATGCCGATCGCGGCCACCAGTAATGCGATCGCGCCAACGCCGCCGAAGATCACCTGCAGGATCACGTAAAAATTGTTTATTCCCTGCACAAAGGACTGGGGCGTGAAGGCTTGAAAGCCCATCTGGGTGATCTGGTCAGAGATGTCCAGCACCTGGTTCACATCCTGAACTTTTACGATCACCTGACCGTAGCCTTCCTTGTTGTAATTGATGCGCCGTCCCTGCGCCCATTCGTTGAGCGTTTTGATCTGGTCAAGCGGAAAATAGATCGTCCAGTCGGATTCGCCGCGTGTTTCTTTTAGAATGCCCGTCACGCGCAGGCTGAGATTCTTGCGGATCTCATTACCCTCGGCATCCCATTTCGAGACAACGAGCTGGATCTGCTGCCCGAGCAGTTCAGGCGGCGGAGGGGGTTCCCGGCCGGGCCGCTGACGCGGATCATAAAAATTGCTCGGCACCATCACCCCGATCACAACCGCCCCGCGTCCCAGTTCAGTGCCACCCTCCGTAGCTTCCAATCCCAAACTCAGGAGGTCGTTCGTATCGACACCTATAATACCCACACCCGCTTCCAGTTTCCGGTATTTGATGAGCACTCCTGTCATCAGATATTCGCGTGGAATGACGAACTCCACGCCCGGGATCGCCCGAAGTTCATCGAGCGCGGAATTGGTCAGCGGGCGCGCCGGTTGAGGCTGGCCAGGGTCTTGAACCCCTCCACCTCCTCCAACCTGAACAACCATTCCCTCCATCATCTCATAAGCTGGGCTGACCTGGATCTGGGTCAGATCGCCAATGCCATATAACTGCTCATTGGCGTTTTTCTGCAAACCTATCGCAAGCGAAACAAGGATTACAACCGCCGCGGTACCGATCACAACACCGGTCGCAGTCAAGGCAACGCGCGCCTTGCGGCGATTTAGGTTTCCAAAGATCAGGCGCAGTAGATCGATAAATTTCATGGAAGATAAATCCTAGCCTTTTCCGCTGCCAGGCCTGGGCGCGGGTAGTGGCTCTTCAATTTGTGGCTCCACACCCGGATCGCTGTTCGAGGGCGGTGCGCTGTCCAAACCGAACAATCCAAGTATAAAGCGCCAAATCTTTTGCCAGAGGCTCTCTTCGCTTGAGGAAGAAACCCCTTCCGCCACGCCTCCGCCATTCTCTAACGACGGGTCGAGCGTGGGTTCCACCAAACCCTCCACCACTTCAATTTCCAGGGTACGATTAATTGTACGCGGCTGGTTGAAGTCATCGGTGTACTCTATCGTGATATTCAACTCAAGCGTGCCAGACTGCTCCGGAGTCAAAGTTGAATCGAGCGGGAAGTAGTCTCCCGCGTCGAGCGAACCGATGAGGCTGGTTCCGTTTTCAATCGTTCCATTCCCTGATTCGATTTTCAGCGTACCCAACACCGCAAGCCGTTTCCCGAGATTTACAACCTGGATCGGCAATGCCCCGGCTTGACCGACGAAGAATGGATCAGGCGGGCGATAAAAACTTACATCCACGTTCGGCAGGCTATATACCAGCAACGTGATAACCTGTTCGTCATTGATCACGTCGCCCTTGTCATTCAGATACGAAAACGTGATTTTCATGGGATACGCGCCGGGATTCGTGGATACATTGACAATGAGATTCTGGCTGGCCTGCACCGAACTGCCTGCGTCCAAATCTCCAAGCGATTGCACATTGGATGCGCCGACGGGCGCAAAGTTGGTGAACTCACCTCCTCCTCCAGAGACTCCTTCCGGCTGCGGTGTGCCGCCGCTCGTCCCGCTTGAACCGCCGCCTACGATCATTGTCACGCCTTTGGCGGCTACATTACCAGCATTTTGCACAATCATCTTCAGCGTAAACATAACGCCCGGCTGCAAGAGTTGCACATCAGTTTCATTACCGGTAATGACCAATTGCGAACGGTGCAACCCGGTGGGGGTAGCCGTGGCAACGCTTACATAGCCAGCTCCTGCCACCTGAATATTCAGCACAAATTTCTCAGAGTAAGTCGCGCCAGTTTCATAGTAGTAGGACAGGTTCATATCCACACCTGCGATGGATTTTCCGTACAGGTACGTAGCCGCGGTCATTACCTGCTCCATGTCAACCGAGTTGCCCACTCCCAGGTCACCGATAATGATCACACCGCCGTTCTCGAGCGGGAGAAAATCAGCCGACGTAAACGATACCTGAACATTTGAGGCCTTCACCTGGCCCTCATTCTTGAGCCGGACGAAAAGCTTGAATTCCTGCCCATATTGAACCTCGACGGGATTGGTTCGATAGGATCTCACCGCAATCTGCGGGCGGACAAATCCTGATTGAACCGTTGGCGGCGGTGTGTTAGTCGGAGTGTCTGTTGATATGCTGGTCGAAGTTGGCGCGGGTGGATTTGTTGGCGTGTCTGTCGGTGTAGATGTTGGAGCTTGCAGGAGATCCAACTGACTGTTGATGATCTCTCCGGGCAACTCATCAGCCTTGTCGATAACCGTCAGTCCTGCGTCGAGCGAGGCGGACGTTATTTCTGAAGGTGCAACGCTCAGAATGGAAATTGCATAAGCAGGTGTCTGAAATATGGCAACCACAAAGACCACGAGCAAAACCACAATTCGAACCTGGTACCTTATCTGTTGATTCATTTTTACTCTCTATTCAAGATTGGCAGCGCGATAAGTGTCTTCACTCACCAGATGGCCGTCCAGCAAAAAGATCTGATGCGTGGCAAAGCGTGTCATGCGCCGATCGTGAGTCACGACCAGGACCGTCCGGCCCGAACGATGCAAGTCGGAAAGCAGTTGCATGATGCTCGCGCCGCTGGATGTATCGAGGTTGCCGGTCGGTTCGTCTGTGAGAATCAGGCTGGGGTCGTTCACCAGCGCGCGTGCAATGGCTACGCGCTGCTGCTCTCCTCCGGAGAGTTCCGTAGGGCGATGATCGGCGCGGTCGGCCAGCCCCACCTGATCCAATAGATGCCGCGCCCGCTCACTGCGCTGCGCTGCGGTCACTCCGGCAAACTGCATGGGGAAGGCCACGTTCTCCAGAGCTGACATGCTCGCAATCAGGTTGAAGGATTGAAAAACGAATCCCATAGTACGACGGCGAAAGAGCGCCAGCGCATTTTCATCCATCTCATCCAAATGCCGACCGTCAACCGAAATTTCGCCTGTTGTGGCACGATCCAGACCTCCCAGCAGATAGAGCAAGGTACTCTTGCCCGAGCCGGAGGGTCCCATCACAACGGTAAACGTCTTTGCTTCGATTTGCAGATCCAGGCCATCCAGCGCGCGTACGGTCGTTCCACCCATCTGATAGTGCTTTTTCAATCCATCAAGGCGTATGAACGGGTCTGCCATATTAGAAGAACGGCCGCTGAACGGCCGCCCCGCCCAATCCGGAGCCTAATACTCCAAGCCCGGCCTGCGCCAGAAGGACGATCAGCATGACTATAATCACGCCTGCCAACGCCTTGCTGCGCGGCAAACCATCAGCAACCCCGAAACCGATCACAAGCAGTATCACACTCCAAATCAGGAATACATCCGTCCGTGCCAGGAGTTGAGACAAAAAACCTGCACTGGCTGTGAATCCTGAAAGTCCGGGATTGACGATGGCGTGGCCTGCTGACAACATGAACACGATGCGTAAAATATCACGGACAGCAAACGGCAAGCTGGCCCAGGCAACGATATTCAGCGCACTTTGCATCGAGCCTCGCCCACCCAAAAGCGTCGAACCCAGATGCAATAAGCCGGCCAGCACAAGCCATCCCAGCCATAAAGCTGTCAATGCGCCGACGAGCGGGATGACATAAGTGAACACTGGTCCCTGCGTAGCCTGCTGCGCCTGCATGTAATTGTTTTGCATTTCGGGCGTCCAGAATTGCCAGTCGGGAGGCAGAGGTATCTCCCCCAGGAGTGCAGCGCGAGACTTCAGATATCCACCAACAATCACTACCAAGGATGCCATTAGGCTCAACACGAGCATGGGAGTCAACCAGACGGCACGCGACCCGGAAGCCATTTCGGCAAACGCCTGCCGCGGATGAATTAATGTGGCCCAGATACGCGCAAAATCAAATCGACGCGCTGGCCGTTGCTCAGGTTTTATCTCTATCATAGGCAAAAGGTTGGAAAGAATTTGTTGTGTTTGGAGGCACTCTCATCAAACGCCAAAATGGCTGACAAAGTTCCCGGCTTCCTGGTGGATAATATTGCCTAAAACATCCGTGGGACATTATAGTCGTCCCCGGCATTTCAAGCAATCACGTGTATATCAGCGCAAGATCGAACTGCGAGACGAATTCGGACAAAGTTTGTTAAGTTCAACTATCCGTTTGATATCTGAATTCCCTCAAATAAATCGCGCTGTCTTTGAAATCTTCCTTTTACCGGCGGATAGGCGCGCATGAAATCTTCTCTATCGCCAAACATTCGAAGTAAGAAGCCCATGACGCCGCGCCCCATCCGCATTCCACCCTGGGAAGCATGAGACGCGCCGGCTTTGCGTTTGGTCTCTGCGACCGAACGTATATCCAGACGGACGTGAACAGGGAAGTCCACTTCTGCAAGTTCTTTCAGGTTGACGTCACCATTCAGTCCAAACTTTGTTGGGTCTTTCCCAAATAACGGCATCAGGCGCACGGTCCATCTCAGGATGCGGCGCGGGAAAACCTGATAGTAGAGCGCACGCGGTTTAAACGGCGAGCCAGCTTCGGGGTGGAAGGAGGCGTCATCCGCTTTTTCGAAGGCAAGTGCTGTCGCCTGATGAATATGGATGTGGTCAGGATGTTTGTATCCGCCAATCGGGTCAAAGGTGATCACGACATCGGGTTTCAAGTCACGAATGTATTTGACGACGCGTCCCGCCACTTCATCCAGCGGGTGATTGATCTGGGCATCGGCGTGTTTGTTCGCATCCGTGCCGGGCATGCCCGAATCACGATAGCCAAGAACAAACACCTCTTTCAGGCCCAGGTGTTTGGCTGCGTTTTGGAGTTCATCCGTGCGAAGTTCAGCTTTATCTTTGTATCCGTTCAAATGTTCTTCAGCCATGCTCCCCTCTTCGCCGCGTGTGGCACAGATAAGATAAGTGTCACAGCCTTGGCGGGAATATAAGGCGAGTGTGCCGCCAATGCCAAACGATTCATCATCAGGGTGCGCGAGTACTGCCAGGATTGTCCTTGTCATTTTTCCTCGTATAATGGTTGATGGTATTCCTTCCTCAGACAACACCTGATTATTGGAAATTACAGGAGATCGAATGAAATTCGAAACACTCGCCATTCATGCAGGCCAGGAACCCGATCCAAACAATGGCGCGGTCATGACACCTGTGTATCTTACATCCACGTACATGCAGGATGGAGTGGGAAGGCCGCGTCAGGGTTATGAATATTCGCGCACACAAAACCCCACTCGCAAAGCCTTGCAGGACTGTCTCGCCGCGCTCGAAGGCGGGAGTTATGGCCTGGCGTTCGCCTCCGGGCTGGCAGCCACCGATACCGTATTGCGTTTACTGGATTCGGACTCACATGTGCTGGCAGGCAATGATGTATATGGCGGCACGTTCCGCCTGTTTGACAAAGTGCTGCGCCGCTTCAGACTGGACTTTACATTTTCCGATACCACCGATCCTGAATCGGTGGCCGAGGCTCTGACCCCGTCAACGCGGCTCGTCTGGCTCGAGACTCCCACGAATCCCTACCTGCGCATCACAGATATCCGCGCGGTTGCTGAAATCGTTCACGCACATGCAAGCAATCCTTTGCTGGTCGTGGACAACACTTTCGCCACACCATATCTTCAACGGCCGCTTGAACTGGGCGCGGATATCGTCGTACATTCGATGACCAAATATCTGGGTGGTCATTCTGATGTCGTTGGCGGCGCGGTCATCGTGAAAGATAAAGAGCTCGCGGAGAAACTGGCCTTCCTGCAAAACGCGGTCGGCGCGGTGATTGGACCGATGGACTCATTTCTGTTTTTGCGCGGCATCAAAACTCTCCCCATCCGCATGGACAGGCACGCCGAGAATGCCATGGCTATTGTGGAATTCCTTGAAGAGCATCCAAAGGTGGGAAAATTTGTTTATCCATTCCATCCCTCGCATCCACAATACAGGATCGCAAAGCAACAAATGAGGAATGGCGGAGGGATGATCTCTCTCATCATGAAAGGCGGGCGCGAGGGGGCGATCAAGGTTGCCGAAGCGACAAAAATATTCACACTGGCCGAGTCGCTCGGCGGCGTGGAATCGCTCATCGAGGTGCCTGCCGCGATGACGCATCTCTCCGTGGCTGGTTCGCAATTGGACGTAGACCCGGGCCTCGTAAGATTATCCGTTGGGATCGAGAATAAGGATGATTTGCTCGACGACATAAAGCAGGCTTTGGAAAAGGCTTGATCCATGCCAATTGTTGATATTGAAATCGTGCTGAGAGCAAATGAATCCGTTTACAAGGAGATGGTTTCTGACCTGGCGGAAGAACTTGGCGATATCTTCCATACGCCACAGGGAGGAACATGGATCAAAGTACACCCGTTATCGGCAGATCAATATGCTGAAAATGGTGGGACGCCGGATGGTATCCATCCCATATTCGTTACGATCATCAAGTCAAAACTTCCATCACTTGAGGAAATGCAAAACGAAGCGGCAAAGATCACGGGCGCGGTCGCGCAAATATGTGGCCGCCCTTCAGAGAACGTCCACGTGATATACCAGCCCGAAGGCAGAGGACGCGTGGCTTTCGGTGGAAAACTGGTTCTATAAAAACCGAGACCGGATTTCGCAGCCCGGTCTCTGGTTTACTTCACATGCACGGCAACCAGCGTCACATCATCATCCTGTTTGGAACCGTTTTGATAATTCATCAATGACTCAAACAGCTGATTGCAGGCTTCCTGCGCAGACAGAGTGACCAGGCCGGTCATCACCTTCTTGATCCGCTCAAGTCCAAACGGTTCTCCTTTGGGGTTGCGGCAATCCGTCATCCCATCTGTGAACATCATAAGCAAGGAACCCTTTGGCAGGAACAAACGGTACTCATCAAGCGTAATGTTCTCCCATAAGCCAAGTGCCATTCCGGGCTGATGCGGCAGGCGATGGACCTCGCCACGATCATTCAATAACAGCGGCGGTTCATGCCCTGCACGTGCGTAGGAGAATTCGCCGGTCCGGGTATCCAGGACTCCATAAAGCGCGGTAACGAATTGTATGGATTTTTCCAGGCGCGTGACGTGCTTGTTCGCCATGCGCAAAACTTCACCAGGTGAAGTGGCGCGATCGGCCTCCGCGATGATCAGCGCATGTGCCCGCGCCATAAATATGGCTGAGGGAACGCCTTTGTCGGCTACATCACCGATCAACACCCCTAACTTGCTGTCCCCTAAGTCGAAGACGTCGTAAAAATCACCCCCAACCTGGCGGGCCGGAAGAATACGCCCACCGAAATCGAAGCTTTCGTGCACCGGCAAAACGTCCGGCAGGATGGACATTTGGATATCGGCGGCAACCTGAAGTTCCCGTTCGAGGCGTTCCTTTTCGATCAGCTGCTCCTGCGCGGCTTTGAGTTCGTCAAAGGCTTGTTGTAGTTGGCGGTTCTTTTCCGTCAGATCGCGGAACGTGGATACGTTTGTGTTGTCCAGCCGCTGGCTGAGCACGCCCACCATCGCTTTTGATAATTCAGGGTGGCGCTGCAAAAGATCCCTGAACTGGGTGCGACTCAGGCTGAGCAAAACCACATCGCCGCGCGCCCGCGCACTCGCCGTACGATGGCCGCCGGGCTGGATGAGACTCATCTCGCCAAGATATTCCCCTTGATAAAGAACGTTGAGGATCAACTCATCATCCGTATCTGGCGCCATGAGGATCTCGAGCTCGCCATTGACGACAACATACAGGTGTTCGCCCGGATCACCTTCACGGAACAGGATATCGCCCGATTTCAAATTGACGACGTCCATCTCCGTCACAAGGCGGTCCAATTCCTCCGGCGGAAGGTCGGTAAAAAACGGAATTCGGGCAAGCAGGTTCACAGGCATATCTTTGTAATAACTAATTTTGGGACTGTACTGATACTATATTTTACACGAATAATGGAGTTTCTACGCGACCCACATATCTAACGCGAATAACGTCGCGAGCAACCCCATCAAAAGAATACTTGAGTCTCTCGATGGTAAAGACGGCTGCCAGCACCAGCGCAACGATCATTTCAAGCGGGACTGTTAGCATATGGAAATCCGTCAGCGAGAAGATAAGCGCGGCAAGGATTGGTAATGCCTTCAATAAAACAAAACCGATCAACCAGGGTGAGAGGAAAAGGAATCCGATCCGTGCTTCCTGTTGAAGACGAGTTAGTTTGGCGGGCTTCCTTTTTAATGACAATCCACTTTGATCCGGGACAGCCATAAAGGCTCCTAGAACTCCATCACTTCCTTACCCGCCAATTTATCCTGGATACGCTCAATAACCGTATCCAGATGCTTCTGCTGGTGAACATAGTCCAGATCGTCTGTCCTGATGGTGAGGACCGGGCACAGGTCAAACGCGCTCAGCCACTC
>DATDRD010000125.1:0-3937 GCA_035291925.1 Anaerolineales bacterium | reverse complement strand
TCTTCTTACACTCCTTCTCGGTCTCCCCGCCGCTTATCTTTTCGCACGCTATGAATTTCGCGGCAAATCCCTCCTGCGCGCGCTGACCGCCGTCCCTTTCATGCTTCCCACCGTTGTCGTCGCAGCGGGTTTCAACGCGCTGTTTGGGCCACGCGGCTTGATCCATGCCGTCTTTCCTGCTTCTTTCCCTTTCGTTGGCACACTTTGGGCAATTCTCATCGCCCACGTTTTCTACAATACGACGATTATCATTCGCGTCATAGGGAATGCGCTCTCCAGCCTGGACCCTAAACTCGAACAGGCTGCGCGCTCACTGGGCGCGGATCCGCGCCGCGTTTGGTGGAATGTTACCCTGCCTCTTCTTCGTCCATCCCTGTTTGCGGCCTCGCTGCTTGTTTTTCTGTTCGATTTCACCAGCTTCGGCGTCATCCTTCTATTAGGTGGGCCGCAGTTTTCAACGCTCGAAGTCGAAATTTATTTGCGGGTATTGAGACTTCCTGATCTTTCGCTCGCGGCATTGCTCTCGGTTATTCAACTGATTTGTACGTTGGTTTTTTCTGTTTTCTACACACGTGTTGCTGCCCGCACAACCGTTCAGACCGCGCCGCGCTCCGCCGGGTCGAGCATCCGCAAACCAAGGACGCTCCGGGAAAGAATGTTTGTTGGGGTTTTCGTCTTTCTTCTTGCCTCCTTCTTTCTCCTGCCTCTTTCCGCCCTGCCCTTCCGCTCCCTCTTCCGCCTTGAAGCAGACCGCGGACAGCGAAATGAAATCCGATATGGTTTCACAACAGAGTATTACAAGGAACTTTTTGTCAACCGCCGCGGCTCGGTATTTTATGTCCCACCCATCCGGGCCGCGATCAATTCTATCGGTTATGCGGGTGCAACGGTTATGCTTTCGCTTCTGCTCGGTTTTCCCGCCGCTCTCGCGCTTGCCAGACCAACCCGCGTTGAAAAGATCCTTGATCCTCTCGTCATGCTTCCATTAGGTTCATCTGCTGTCATGCTCGGCCTTGGGTTTATCATTTCGTATGGTGCGTGGCTGACATCCCCGCTGCTTGTCCCCTTCGCTCATACGCTGGTCGCGCTGCCGTTTGTCATCCGCACGCTTCAACCGGCGATTGCATCCGTCCCGGAACGGTTGCACCAGGCCGCAGCGTCGCTTGGCGCGTCTCCTCTTCAAGTGTGGAAAACAATCGACTGGCCGATCCTGCGCCGGTCTACTCTGGCCGCGGCGACATTCGCATTCACCATATCGCTGGGTGAATTCGGCGCGACGTTGCTGATCTCGCGTCCTGAATATCCGACCATCCCTGTTGCGATTGAGCGTTTCCTCTCCCAGCCCGGCGGGTTGAATTATGGTCAGGCGATGGCAATGGCGACCCTCCTGATGGTCCTCACTGTCGCGAGTATCTTATTGATCGAGAAATTCCGCCTGCCCGGCGCGGGAGAATTCTAATGCTCGAAGTCCGCGATATTTCCAAGACATACGAAGGCAAACCGCTTCTCGAGAACATCTCGTTTACCGTTGGCGTGGGTGAGACGATCTGTTTGCTGGGTGAGTCGGGGAGTGGCAAGTCCACGCTTTTGCGGATCATTGCTGGACTGGAAGAACCTGAAGCCGGACAAGCCCTCTGGGATCGACTTGACCTCGCCTCCATACCGCCTCACCTTCGGGATTTCGGCCTGGTCTTTCAAGACTACGCGCTTTTTCCGCACCTCGATGTCTACGACAATGTCGCTTTCGGATTAAAGATGCGCCGGATGCCTCAGGATGAAATTTCCCGGCGTGTCGCCAATTCAATGGAACTGGTCAACTTGGGTGGATTTGAAAGGAGAAAAACAACCGAGCTATCAGGTGGAGAGCAACAGCGCGTTGCACTGGCGCGTGCTCTTGCACCGCGTCCACGCCTGTTGATGTTCGATGAGCCGCTCGGCGCACTTGACCGTGCTCTGCGCGAAGACCTGCTCAACGAGTTGCGCGCGATCTTGCATCAAACGAATATCCCCGCCATTTACGTCACCCATGACCAGGAGGAAGCCTTCACGATTGCAGATCGTATATTGATTTTGCATGACGGTGACATCGTACGCGAAGGGTCTCCCGCGGAAGTTTGGGCGAATCCGGGGTCTGCATGGGTGGCGAAGTTTTTGGGACTGGGAAACGTGATTGAAGGGAAGGTGATCGGCACGCACAAAGTCCAGACCGAGTTTGGGGACTTCCCGGTCAAATGTGCGCACAAACACCAAAATGGAGACGTGGTCCACTTACTGGCGCGGCCACTACCGGCTGGGAAAGCTCGCGCTGTGACCGTACGGAGTAGTCGAAACGAGGTGAATGACATCCGTGGAATCGTCACTGATGTGATCTTCCAGCAAGATCGATTTAAAGTCACATTTGATAATGGCCTTTATATCTATTTGGATGAAGCGCCGAAGGTTGGGAAACGAGTCTCTGCAAAGGTTAAGGTAGAATGTCTTGCATGAAGATCAAGGTACAGAAAAAGAATCCAGCTGGTGAAGTGACCTACGAATATGAAGGTGTATTGCTAAGCCGTGACGGGAACTCGATCACTCTGGAAGCATTGTTCAATCGCGAAGATATGCCGTTCATGGATGTCGTGCTTAAAAAAGGCGACCGCTTCGTGGAGCATTATTATGCGGACCGTTGGTATAACATCTTCGCAGTCTATGACCGTGACGATGGGCAAATAAAAGGCTGGTATTGCAATATCGGTAAACCCGCACTGATCGACGATGGCGTTGTTTCGTATGTCGATCTGGCGCTGGACCTGTGGGTTTCAGTGAATGGAAAGCAAACGGTTTTGGATGAGGATGAGTTCGAAAAGCTTGATTTGAATGAAGAGTTAAGTGCTGGTGCATTGAATGGATTGAATGAATTGAAACTTCTCGCTAAAAACAACAAACCTCCAGGTTAAGATGGAGGTTTGTTGTTAATCTGGGAATTTACAGCCCCAGAGCCTGTATGATCTGGTCGCCGTAGAACCAGCCGCCAAGCACAATGGCGCAACAACAGCACAGTACTAGGACTGCAACCACCACGATAATGAGAGTGGTGTTGGTCTTCTTGGGTTCTTCAGGGGCAGGCGTGATGGGTGTTTCCATTGGGTTCCTCCAACAATGACAGAATAACTTGCCGCAATGTGCAGATTATATCAGGGAGTTCCCCTGTTGGCGCGCCTGTAAAGCCAGTAGATGATGAATGCCGCAAGGACAATAAGTAGTGTGCCGACGAGGATCGGCAGGATGATCGCGAGGATCGATAGGATGGTGGATACGATGTCTTCCGCGATGGAAACAGGGATGTTTCCCGCACCGCCTGTGGTTGCCGTTACCATCGGACGCACGGCGCCTGCCTTGGCAATATGCACGCTCCCGGCTATCAGAAGTCCGCTTGCAAGCGCGAGCACAGGATTAACATCCGTAACCACATGCGCGCTGGCTGCAAAAGCAATGGCTCCTGCGGCAGGGCGGATGATGGTCTGGATCAGATCGTTGACGTGATTGACCGCCGGGATCTTGTCCGCCAGCATTTCAATGATGACCAAAACACACATCATCAAAATGATCCACGGGTTGGCAAGTGTATCCCATGGGCTGCTCAAATTGATCAAGTCGGTGTAGCGAGCCAGCAAACCAACGAGGAGCAGGGGAATGTACGCGTTCAACCCCGCGGATGCCGAGAGGCCAAATGCAGTGAATATGCCAGTAAGTAATTCCATAGGTACTCCAATTTATGAATGGGTTTGGAGTACAGGAGCTTGCTCCTGCATTTTTGGACAGCAAGCTGTTCGACTCCAAAGTGAGGATCAGCCCAGGGGAAAACCACCCCAGGTTCCGGTGAGTCTGAAGCGAAGCAGGTCAATTGCGGTGATCATCAGGAAGGCAAGAGTGGTTCCGGCGAGGAAGGGCATCC
>DATDRD010000124.1:0-3207 GCA_035291925.1 Anaerolineales bacterium | reverse complement strand
CCTCTATCGCGGCATATTAACACGGATGGGCGGTGAACATCATATCCTGATCATCCTGAAAAACATCCGCGAGCAGATTGGGAAAACATTCGGCGATGAAATAAAAATCATCGTGGAGGAAGATACCGAGCCGCGCGTGCTCGAAATCCCAAAGGATTTGTTGAAAGAGTTGAAGAAGGATAAGGATGCGAAAGCCTTCTTTGACAAACTTGCGTACACACATCAAAAAGAATATGTCACCTGGATCAACGAAGCCAAGAGGGATGAGACGCGTCAGGCGCGTGTTGCGAAAACGATAGGGATGTTGAAGAAGGGTAAAAAGGCGCGTTAGTGTATCCACTCCTTCGTTCGTTTCTCTTTCGTCTCGAACCCGAGCGCGCCCATGCGCTTACGCTTCACGCATTACGTATTACGGGAAAATTCGCGCCTTTGCGTTGGCTTGTCGCGCAACAATTCAAAGCGCCATTAAAACCTGTGGAAGCTTTTGGATTAACTTTCAAAAACCCGGTTGGGTTAGCCGCAGGCTATGATAAAGATGGCATTGCGATTCGCGGACTCTCGGCGCTGGGATTTGGTCACGTGGAAATTGGAACGGTCACACCCAAACCTCAGGCTGGGAATCCGTCTCCGCGCGTTTTTCGCCTTTTGGAGGATGAAGCGCTCATCAACCGCATGGGATTTCCCTCGCGCGGTGCTGAGTTTGCGCAAATGCAATTGAACCCAAACCTGCACATGAATTGGATCGAACAGGCTGCAGGGTTTTCACCCCGAAAGAGGCAAGTCAGCCAACGGAAATGGAATACGATTCTAGGTGTAAACCTCGGCAAGAACAAAGATACGCCGAATGAAGAAGCTGTGCTTGATTATCTTGCCCTATTGCAAAACTTTTCAGGTTGTGCCGATTATTTGACCATCAACGTCAGTTCGCCAAATACAGTCGGGCTTCGTAATTTGCAGGGACGTGAAGCGCTTGAAGGCTTGCTTGCACAATTGAATCAACAACGCTTGATCGAACAAATGGAATATAAAAAACATGTGCCGATCCTCGTTAAACTTGCGCCAGACCTGGGTGAATCAGAACTTGATGATGCCATTGAAGCCATCCTGCGCGCAGGCATGGATGGGATCATTGTTACGAATACGACTCTTGCGCGCGACGGGTTGAGATCAAATCTAAAGGGAGAATCAGGCGGGTTGAGCGGCAGTCCGCTCAAGGTTAAGAGCGAAGCGGTTCTTCGTCAAACGGTGAGGCGCGTGAATGGAGAAATTCCGATTGTGAGCGTGGGCGGCATCATGAGTCCCGACGACGCAAAACGCCGCCTCGATTGCGGGGCGGCGCTGGTGCAGGTCTATACGGGCTTGATCTATCGCGGGCCGGGTTTGGCGAAAGAAATATTAAGTTTTATATAGCATGGTGAACAAGTTGTGCAAGAGGCTGAAATAGGATGTGACGGATAAAGTGATGGAGAAAAAGCGCTGACTATCCTAAAGCGGAGGAGCATTTACTCGTCAACCAGTTCCACTAATACCGCTTGGACAACAGTTCGCCAGCGATAGTACCCAGTGGATTCGTTGTAATCCTTGCAGGTAATGAGCGTTATCCAGCTATAGTCTTTGTTGTCCAAAACGGAAGAATCATTCGGGTCAACCCTTTCGTTCTTGTAGCGTACACTATAGATATATTGTTGTCCCCAGGCATGGATGATGATCTTATCATCCCAGGATAGCTTACCCAGATCCACGAATGGCCCCGGGCTGCCATCCGCGAGATAAACGTGTCCAGTGATCGCTGTATTACCGGGCAGGGTGGGGAATGTCGTTCCCGACAAATACCCCACTTCGTTTGCGCCCAGCCAATCCAAATTCCAGCTGTTTCCGTCTTTTGGCACCCCAGTGATGGCGAGCAGCTTGCCAAGTTTTGGAATTTCCAAAGTCAACTCATTATACGATTGATATTCAAGTCGAGCAGGCTGCTCCGGTACGTTGGTCTTGACGTGTGGAGCGAAACCGGTTGATGGTAACGCCCCCGTAGAAATTTGCCACAGCTCCGTACCTGTGCGTCCGTCATTCGCAGTGAAGTAGATCGTCCAGCCACTGCGGATGGAATTCGAAATGGAACCAACGTAACCCCCGCTGGTGAACTCGGGGGTGGAGCCCCTACTTCCCGTGCGAATATCCTTGAGCAGGAAAGTCTTGTAATGGGGGAATTCGGAATACCACACTTCCTCGCCATGTATGCCATCATTAGCCGTAAAGAAGAGGGTTGTACCCATCACACCCAAGGGTTTGGGATTGGCATCCCTTTTTCCTGGATTAATATCAGATACTTGATAGGCATATTCGTAGGGAGGTTCCGTCTTCCATAACTCAACGCCTGTTTTGCCATCGTCGGCACTGAAGAACATCTCCCAGCCGACGCTGCCAATGGCGGCCGGGTTAGAATCCTTTTTTTTGTCGTTGATGTCAGCAAGTAAATAAGCGCCGTGTTGCATATCGTAACGCCACAATTCATTTCCATATTTGTTTGTTTTGGCCGGGAAGAAAATCACGGAGTCTCCCAACCGGTTAGACCATCCCGGATCCGATCCGTCACTCCCCGGTTCGATGTCTTTGATCATCTTCGTGGTGTTTTTGCTTCCATAACTCTGCCAGAGTTCTTGGTCATGCACGCCGTCGTTGGCGCTGAATATTAACATGTCGCCAAGCATATTGAAACTGGAAGGTTCCGAGCTAATCACTCCATCATAGATGTCCTTGATCATGGTTGTGCCGTTGATTGTGCCGTCGCTGCGCCAGGGCTCTCGGCCGTGGCGTCCATCATCAGCGGTAAAATATAAAATATCGTAATACCCGTACAGGTATTCCGGGTTTGAGTCACCCAACGGGTTGATATTCTTCACAAGCTGGGATTTTCCCGTTTCAGGAAAATAGGAATATAGCTCTCTGCCATCCACAGAAACAGCGTTGAAATACAGCGTGGAACCGACAATCTGTAGCCACCTTGGATCGGATCCAGATGGGTAATTCCCCAGGTCTACGACCATTCTGGCGGTACCGGCGACAGTATTATATTTCCAGAGTTGACGTCCATGAGTCGCGTCAGTAGCGGCGAAGTAGATATCATTCCCGTAGACAGTCAGCCATTCCGGTTTTGAGCCCGCGCTGCCGGCATTGATATCGCGCACCTGCATCGCTTCGCGCGTAAGG
>DATDRD010000123.1:0-4199 GCA_035291925.1 Anaerolineales bacterium | reverse complement strand
AAGTCATAGACTCAATGATATGAATGACCTGCCCCAGTCTCTCACAAAGAAACCGAAAGGGCAGAGAGTCAGGAAGTGAATCTCGATGAAAAAAGTAATTTTGACAGTCACCGCAATCCTCGCACTGATCGCGCTTGCATTGCTCGTTACTCAACACCAATCGCTGCCATCTTTGCCGACGCAAGCCTCCCCCACGCGCGTGGCGAGCGAAAGCGCACCAACGCGGCCAGCCGCATCAACTTTTGCGCCCCCAACACGCAATGGTCTGACCCCGCCATCTTTACTTTATCTCAACGAGAACCGACTCTATCAACAGCAACCGGATGGCACGACATTGATGATTGCCAGTTTAGGGGATGAGGGCGATGTCATGAGCGCCATCAAATTGAAGGATACCGTGTTTGTGTTACGCAGGAAAGGCTTGCAGCGAGTAGAGCTGGAGGGTGGCAAAACAGGGATGGTGGTTTGGTTTGACAGCATGCCTCTATATGGCGAACTTATCAGAACTTCAAACGATAGCGTCCTACTCTATTCAATCGCTTCGGAATCAGGCTGCTCATCGACTGGCATCGGATCAATGCTTGGGCTCTATCAAATCGACAACCATGCCTCAAGACTCTTTTTCGCTAATGACGAGCACTACATTCAACCTCTAGGGCTGACAGCCGACCAACAAAGCGTTTATGGATTTCCTCGGGGGTGTGCCCCAGGATTTGGAGAGATCTGGCTAATCTCAACAGACAAGGGTGAGATAACAGCCAAATTAATAATATGGGACGCGACGAGCAAGGAATCCTCTGAGGGAAGAAATGCAGCTTTATCTCCCGACGCTCGCTTTTTAGCTTTTGGGACGCTTGTGGAGGCTGAGAACTCTGTCAGATACAGACTCAGAATTTTTGATCTGGAGGACATCACAATCGAGAGTCATGAATTACCGAATCCTCCAAGCCATATTTGGGATGGCTTGCTCTGGTCTCCAAACAATCAGCGGCTATATTTTGTGCTAAACCCTGGTTTACCTTATGATGAGCCATCTAAATCGTATGGGCTTTGGAACTTGGACATCGAAACGGGGATATTTTCGCAAGTGACAAGTATACAAGATCCTTACATGCGTCTTGGGTCTATTTCCTCGGATGGGCAGTGGATTTTATTACAGCCAGAAGCACTACAGAGTGTTATTACCTACGTTCATCTGCCCACAGGCGAGCAAGTTGCTATTAGTCTTCCACCTGGGGTAGTAAATCAGATAGTATGGATGATAGTACGTTAGGTATCAATAGATACAACGCAACGACCGGTTGAAGGCTGAAGCGGAACGTTGGGCAAGGGAATGTCCTTAACAGAATTAAAGAACCTGTTGAAAACGCGGCGCCGGCAAAAGTCAGTCTCGCAAGCGTCGCGCCCTAGTCAGTGAAAGGAGTGAGTGTGGCGCCAACCAAAGTGCTGGAAATAAAGAGATTAGAGAGCGAGATGCCATGAAAAAAATAGTCTTGTCAGTGACCGCAATCCTCGCACTGATCATGCTTGTATTGCTCGTTACAAAACCTCAATCGCCATCTTTGCCTGCCACATATAAGGGGATTGCTCTTCCGACCTCCGCGCCAGTTGGAGATGTGCAACTGCCTCCCATCTGGCTCATCATTCAGGGCAAAGCAACTAAGGGGACATTGCAAAGTTTCCATCTTGCGAACGGACAGAATTTCTCGTCAGATGTGGATGCGCTCTTGCAAGCCGGCGAACTCGCCACTGCCACCTTCGGGGCTGACGAGCAAGTCGTCATCGTCGGTACGAAATCAATCACAGGGATTCAGGTGAAGATCGTGAACGAAGCTCCACGTGGCTTTAATACGAGAAGCCTCAGAGTTGATGGCAAAACAGAAGGCGATACAGCCGTCTTTACGCTCGAACCGTCGGGCTACACCAGCGATCAATTCCTGCGGGTTTCCATGGATTTCAAAGAAGGGAAGACTTTGGGAAACGTGACTTATACCTGGCAATTGATCCCGGCGACTGGAAGCGCACCATTCACACCGACGCCTGTTTCGTTCACCGGGCATCCGCCTCCCTGTGACATTCTCCCCGATCCCGCGCCAACTCCGCCTGTCCTGCCGACAGTGCATCCCGATCTCATGATAAGAAGCCCGGTAGAGATGACCAGGGATGCTGATCTCATCATCCTGGGAACAGTGGTTGGTCCGCCCGTCGGTCATTTTGACCCGCCATTCGGGAACTGGGAAACAGGGGCTTGGGTTGTTACCGACACAGCAGTGCAAGTCGAATGTGTATTAAAAGGCGTTTCGACTGAGGCTACGATCATGGTCCGTACCGATGGAGGATGTATTGGAGAAGAATGTGCTTTTGTCAGCCATGGCGCTCAAATCCAGTTGGGTCAGCGAGCGATTATGTTTCTCTTGCATAAGGGGCTGGACTACGTGACAGTGCGAAAACCTGGCGGAGTGTATGAAGTTCAGTCTGATTATGAATACTACACGTTTGGCGACTATCTTGATGTAGCAGGCGACCGCGTTGTCTCGGATTATTACGATCTCTCTGTAGCAGAGCTGCTTGCGATCATTCAGAACAACATTCGCTGACGATCTGAAAGGAATGTCATGATGAAGAAAAAAATATTATGGGTGGTTCTTGCACTGCTCGCCCTCACGGTGACCCTTCTGATCGCAGCCTGGCCCCACTACCTGCCTGCACCGTATTGTTATCCTGAGACTGTTTTCACAGCGGAGGACTTGCGAGCAAGAGTGAATTGTCACCCAGATAAATACAAGATCGAGATCAACACGGATACTGTCGTCTTATTTGCGTATCCCAGTTCCATTGATTGGGTTGGACCAATTTTCGTGATCCATGTGCCGTCCATCTCCGAAGTAGTCCTTGTCACAGATGGAAGTATCCGATTTGAAAGTTACAAATCGTCCGAGGGTCGGAGGGCGATTAAGGAGGTATTGAATAATCCAGAGTTGATGTCGAATATTCTTGAGCGGGCGAAAGAGATTGAAGAAAGAATGCGCCGGTGAGTTTCCATATATTCGGAGCAATATCCGTTGATGTTCTGAAAGGAGTATCCAAATGAAGAAAAAAGTTTTGTGGGCAGTCGTCATACTGCTCGTGCTTGCCGCAGCCTGGCGGCTCAGTTGGCCCCGATTCCTGCCGGTGCTCCGTTTTCTCGGAGATCCTCCGCCGCGTGAGTCGTTCGAAGAAATGGTCAACCGCGCGGAATTGATTGTGCTGGCGGATATCAAGTCCGTCAAACAAGGACCCGATTGGGTCGTGCCTTCTGGATATCCGGGGGAGTCTTTTGATCGTATGCCAACCCAGCGCATCACGCTCGAAGTGGTGAAAGTTTACAAGGGTGACGTCGCTGAAAGTAATATGCTGACGCTCTTTCAGTGTTGTACCGGCATAACTACCAGCATAACTCGGTTTTTCCATTTTGGATTTCCAGCTTTTCAGAGCGATGAGAACAATCCGGTCTACAGTCGTGGCGAACGCTATATGCTGATGTTGAGCACGGTTTCCCAGCCGGAGGACTTAAAGCAATTTCAACCGGAACCCTGGCAGGAGGGAATGTTCGCGCCGGTCTACCCGGAAGGTCGAATGCTCCTGAACGAAAATGGCACAGTCACGAGTGTGTTGGATACCTTCGGCACGAACGGCAAGACATTGGAAGAGATCGAAGAGATGATCGCGACCTCACCCGTCTTCTCACTGGATGACCTGGAGCGGGCGCGCGAATCCTTGTTTTCCTACCTTTCCTTGCTCCATGCCGGGCGCTATGCTGAGGCGGTCAACCTATACGGCGGCAGTTACGACATCCTGAGAGACTGGAATCCTGCCGTTGATCCAGATGATTATGCCGCGCTCTTCGAAAGTGGTTGCGAGACAAACGGCTTGATGTGTCTGGATGTGGCAGGCGTTTTGCTGAAAGAGGCTGTATCGTCCCATGAATTCAAGTTCAATGTTGAATTCATAAACGAGGACGGTTCCCTTTTTGTGTCCGGTCCAGAAACATCACCGCAGTCGCAATTCATATATACGGTCATGAAAGTGGATATCCAGTTTTTGATTCAGGATTTGCCGGTTTACGTGCCGTGAGGCGCGTGAAAGTGAAACCTGAAAAACCTTGTCACCTCTGGCATATTGACATCGCTAATCGCTTTTCAAAGAAAAGGAGATACCAT
>DATDRD010000122.1:0-7258 GCA_035291925.1 Anaerolineales bacterium | reverse complement strand
TGGCGGAGATGAACAACAGTGGGACATAATCCATAAAGTTCAGATCAGCGCGGATCTTGCGCGTGTATTCTTCCATGGTGAACGAGTCTTTTTCAACCGCGTCCCACTTGTTTACGATCACAACACACGATTTCCATTCATCGAGAATAAAGCCCGCTATGTGCGCGTCCTGCGCGGTGATGCCCGTTGTTGCATCGATCATCAGCAGTGCCACGTCCGCGCGCTCGATGGCTTTGAATGAACGCAGAACGCTATATTGCTCCACACCATGTTCGATCTTGCCGCGCTTGCGGATTCCCGCGGTGTCAATCAACGTGACCTGCAATCCATTCACGTCGATTTTTGTATCTGTCGCGTCACGCGTCGTACCAGGGATCGGACTCACGATGGCGCGTTCTTCACCAACCAGCTTATTCAACAGACTCGACTTTCCCGCATTCGGTTTGCCGACGATGGCGATCTTGATGCTATCATCTTCCTCCTCTGCCGCCCCCTTCGGGTCAGGGAAAGAGGCTACCAGTACATCGAGCAGATCGCCGGTCCCTGTCCCATGCACCGCGGAGACAGGAATCGGGTCACCCAGCCCCAACTCGTAAAATTGAGGCGCTGCGTCCCGCCGCTCCTTTGATTCAGCTTTATTCACAACGACAAGGATCGGGGGCCAGAATGTCCCATCCTCCAATTTTTTCTGCGAGCGGCGCAGGATGTCTGCCACTTCGAGATCGGAGGCTGTGACGCCTGTGTCGCCATCTGTGACAAAGAGGACCGCATCGGCTTCATCGATTGCAACCTTTGCCTGTGTACGGATCTCATTAATGAAATCTGCTGAACCAATGGATAGGGGAGTCCTGCCTCCGTGCGTGGGATCAATGCCGCCTGTGTCAACTACATGGAAGGCGCGCCCGTTCCATTCGGCCTCCCCGAACAAACGGTCGCGCGTGGTGCCAGGCGTCTCGTCCACAATGGCAAGACGTTCGCCGACCAGGCGATTGAATAGAGTACTTTTTCCTACGTTGGGTCTGCCAACAAGTGCGACAATGGGTTTGGGCATAGGTTATCCCGCTTTCAGCGCCGTCCTTCCCACACTTGCACCTGTGCCTACGGCATAAGTGCAGGTGAGAGTGCGGTGGGCGGCGGCAAGAGCAAATTATGGGCGTGGTGTTGCGGTCGGTGTGGGGGGAATGGATAAAACCACTTCCACGGTTCCGGGCAAGATTGATTCTACCAATACATTGTCCACCAGCGCATCCAATTTCGGAGTGAGCTGGTGAGTGCCCACGTCGAGCCCGGTTACATCAACGGTTACAGTGATATCCTGTGGCGTCAACACTTCAAGCACAGGCAACGGTCCGGAGATGATGATATCTACAGTTTGTGGCGAAATCTGAGCGACCAATCCCTCGGAAAGCCCGATCAACTTGATCGGCTGATTCAGAAGCGTGAGGCTGGTTTGAATCGGGGAGATGGCCACCTGCACCTGCACAGTTTGTGCGCCGACGATCGTTACATTCTCCGGCAGATTCAAAGACAGCCGTGTGGCGATATCCTGCTTTGCATCCTGCAATTCAAGCGGCTGTGTTTCCACAACACCAGGCAGTTTGCTCACCAGCTCAGGATCTTCTGCGAAGACCGTGACAACGGGTGGAAAAACGGAAATATTCTCGAGCCGATAGCCCGCTGCCACCTGTCCGCGCACCACAACTTTGACAGCCACATCGCGGAATCCGCCCTGCTGGCTGACCGGTATATTCGCCCGCGCGGATTCCGGATTGATGGTGATCCCATCGAGGGGGATGTTCTGCTCGTCAAGTATCTCGATTTTCATGGCCTGCTCTATGCCTTCTCGCACGCCATCCAGCCTGACCAGTACGCGTGCCCGCGCGGCTTGATTCACCAGAGACTCCGGACCAGACAGAATCACCTCACCGGGGTCGATGGTTGCTTCGCCAGCCTGATAGCCGATTGCTGGCTGTCCGCTCAGTGACAGAACAATAGGTAACGTTCGAATGGCGAGAGGTTCCAGTTTAACGGTAACCGTTGCCGGTTCCACAAGAACGATCTGAACAGGTCGAACGGATATCAGGATCTGGACCGGCAAATCGTGCTCGTCCGCGCTGAGCCCGGTTAGATCCAGAACAGCACGCACTGCATCTTGCTGTGCAGTCAATTGTTCCCAGATGGAGCGCGGTGCGCGCAAGGTTACATTGATTGTCGATGGGATATCGTTCGTAATTACCAGGGATGTTTCCTGCCCGATCATTTCAAGTGGAACTGTGATGGGGGAGCGCACTTCGTCCGGGTCTGCCGCACTGACCGCAGATATCCAGACTGCGAAGCCAAGGACAAGCGCGAGGAGGAGAGTGCGTATGTTTGAGGCAATCCAGCGCATATTAATCATCCTTACGGAAGAGATAGGGGAAGAAACGTTGAAGCCATATGCGTTGCGGTGTGGTCGTGTCGGGGCGGAAGAACGCGGTGAGGATGTTCTCGAGCCGTTCAGGGTCAATATGGCGGATCATGCGCCCCGCGTGCGAGATGGAAATGGAACCGGTCTGTTCGGAAACGACGACGGATACCGCATCGCTGACTTCAGAAATACCCAGCGCAGCGCGATGGCGGAGTCCCAATTGCCGTTCGGGAGTGCGGTTGAGGATACCGCTTGCGGATAGGGGCATTACGCAGGCTGCAGCGATGATCCGTCCGTCTGCAATGATGACCGCGCCATCATGCAAAGGTGTATCGGGATAGAAGATCTGCAAAAGCAGCTCAGGGGTGACGTGTGATCTCAGTTGCACCCCGGTTTCGACGTATTGTTCGAGGCTGTCCATTCTTTGAATGACGATCAACGCCCCGTGTTGGCGCGCGGAAAGCCGGGCCGCGGATTCAACCACTACGCTGATCATTCTCTGTATATCCGTGGAAGGAGCGTGGTTTGTGGCTGGCAGAAATGTTCCCGCACGGCCAAGTCGTTCGAGGGCGCGCCGGATCTCGGGCGCGAAGATGACCGGTATGGCGAGAAGCAATGCGGGTAATGAACTTTGGATCAGCCAGGAGAATGCGGGGAGTTCTACAAGAGTTGTGAGCAATACGAGCGCAACCACCAGAAAAATCACACCCCTTAATAGAACCATTGCCTGTGTATCGCGCAGTGAATATAACAATATGAAGAAAATAAGCGTGACAAGCAAAATGTCGAGAACGCTCATCCAGTTGAGACGTTGAAATATGAAGAGGATGTTATTAAGGAAATTCGCCATTTGTGAACGCGTAACCAGTATATTATGGTTTACTAAATCTGTGCTTAGTGTACACTCACGATCGTGCTTGGTTGATGTTCGAACTCGCTTCCCGCCCTAATGATATGCCAATATACCAAATCAGCGCGTTACTATTATATTGCACATCTAAATCGGGCGAAGGACGCGGTCCGTACGAAGTTGTTTGAAAAAGAGAGCCGAACCCTGGGGCCTGGATTCGTGCGCAGCGTCCGTCCAGGCCTGCACGCCGAGCGTTTCCGGGGAGCGGCGTTCGTAGCCCAGTTGTTTCCATACTGCATCAAAGCCGACCAGATCAATGGGAGGAAATATGAGTGATGCCTCACACTGCAAGTCGCTCGAAGCGCGTTCCATTTCGGTGATCATCAGCGGAAGGGCTTTATCTGCAGAGACTTTCGGGTCGAGAAACAAGTCTGTGGTACGCGCGACGAGATTCTCCACCTGCCAGCCCGCAATACCGACCAGTTCTCTGTCCATTTGCAGGAGCAGGAAGGCCTTATCACCGAAGGCTTCCATTACGTTGTCCTTATCCAGACTGCGCCTGCCTTTGCTCAGGCGTGTCATCAGGTTTGCGATTTTCTGGGAGTCGCGCGGGCCGCCGCGTTGGACGGATAACTGCCCGGTTTTGGATACAGCTTTTGGAATAGCATCAGTTTCCTGTGAGGGTGATCCTCTTTTCCACGCCGCGCTGACCTGCTTCCAAAGATTTTCGTACGATCCGGTGTTGGTGATGACAACGTTTGCTGCAGCAATCTTTTGTTTCTGCGCAGATTGCGCATGGACGCGTTGCAAGGCGGTCTCGGGACTCATTGCGCGTTTTCGTATCAGGCGTTCGATTTGCACGTGCTGCGGCGCATCCGTCACCCAGATGGAATCACACAGGTTGCGCAGTCCGGACTCGAGCAGCTTGATCGCTTCGATCACAATGACCCGTTGGCTGGCGCGCCTGACCAGGATGTCTATTGCCTGGCCAACGTATGGATGAATGATATCTTCCAATTGCTGCAAAGCCTGAGCGTCGGCAAAGACAAGGCGGCCAAGTTTGTTTCGGTCGATCTGGCCATCTTTATCAAGAAGCCATGTGCCGAACGTGTTGAGAACGGGCTGATAACCGGGCGCGCCTTTCGCAATGACGCGGTGGGAAAGCGCGTCGGCATCAATGGTATAAGCGCCCAGGTGCTCCAACATGCGGCGCACAACGCTTTTACCGGTCGCGATGTTACCGGTCAGACCGATCACATATTTCCCGGGCCAGTTACTCACAGAGTCTCCATCCTATCTGGTTCAGTACTCTCCTCCTTTATTTTACCGCTTGTTGCATAAATTACTAAACTTTTTGTAAGAAAATGCAGGCAAAAATCAAATGTCTGGTTTGGTAACGCATGTCTGACATGCGTGCGGCACTCTGTAATGTCTTTTGCGAAAAACCCCAATGTATTTTTCTGTTTTTGAATCTTCTTGCCTACTGTTGACGCTCCGCTCCATTGCAAGTATCATAATCCCGCCTCAGGTCGGTTGGGCGATCGCGGTCCTGTGTTTACGGGGTCGAGGAAAGTCCGCACTCCATAGAGCACGGCGTCGGATAGCACCCGGGGCGGGGAACCCTCCGTGAGGAGCTAACCTGCCGGAAGAGGGCCACAGAAACAGACAGCCACCCTTACCCCGCAAGGGGCGAGGGGGGTGATGGTGAAAAGGTGGTGTAAAAGACCACCGGCATCTGCAGTAATGTGGATGGCCAGGTAACCCCCGCCGGGAGCAAGACCAAGTAGGGACGAAGCCATCCGCGGATGGCGGGAGACTGCTCGTCTTCTTTACGTGCTCTCTCATGCGATGAGAGAGCCAGTCCCGGGTAGGTCGCACCGAGCGGCGCGGCGACGCGCCGCCCAGAGAGATGATCGCCCAGTGGCGCCAGGCTTCGATACGAGCGGAAAAGCACCGCTCTACTCAGCCACCAAGCGCCATGGACAGAATGCGGCTTATAAACCGGCCTGAGGTGCATCGATTTAAACAACCCTATGCGCGAACTTCAAGTAACAAAATTCATTCTCGATAAAGTGCTTCTCAAAGCGCGCGAGTCGAATGCAAAACATATTAAGCACCTTCATCTCCTCCTTGGTGAGATTTCTGAACTCAATCAAAACTCCATTCAAGAAAATTGGGAAGAACTGAGCAAAGGTACACCTGCTGAAAGTGCGCAGCTTCACTTTCGCGGGATAACTGCCGAAGTGCAATGCATGTCCTGCTTCCAAAAATATCATCCGAGGAGCGGCAAAATCCTTTGTCCTTATTGCGGGAGTGTGGGCGCGAAAATACTATCAGGCGAGGAGTTTTACCTTGAATCAATCGAACTGGACCACGAATAAAGCCAAACTCCCATGCTCGATAATCACACTGATCTTCATTCTTGGATGTAAATTCCTTGGCCCCGCCTCCACTCCGACCCCGGACCTGTTCGCCACGCTGCAAGCCTCCACTCCCTCCTCATTTTTATCTCCCGCAGCCACCCAACTGATAGCGACTCCTGATTTCAATTTTTCCACACCCGTTCCCACAGCCTTATCCACATCCTCCGTGCAAACATCCGTTCCTTCCCCTTCTTCATCAGACCAGCCGGCAGGACACATCGTCTTCACCTGCCAGGTCTACAAGGTTCAGTCTGCCGATCAAATCTGCATCATGAATGCAGACGGTTCGGGTTATGGAAGGCTGACATCCGAAGACGGGATTCGCCATTTTTATCCCTCACTGTCACCCGATGGACAAAGTGTCTTGTATGTCGCGTTCCGTGAACAGAACGTATACGAAATCTATAACCTTGACCTTAATGACGGCAGTATCGATCAGCTCACGAACAGACTAGGTGCATTAACCGCTCCTGAAGTTTCACCCAATGGAAAGCTGATCACATTCACGCGCGGGGCGCCAAACACGCAACAAAACCAGATATGGATCATGGATCGCAGTGGCGACAACCCGGGTAACATCCCGCAAACGCCTGGCTGGGACCCAACCTGGTCGCCAGATGGAAAGCAGATCTTATTTGCCTCGGACCGTGATGGACTGACGCAGTTATTTACAGTCAACGTAAATGGAAGAGGCTTGCACAGGGTCACAAACCTGCCCGCCATCCGCGGCCGCAGCGACTGGTCACCCGATGGACAATCCATCGTCACCTATTCAGGCCCATCCTGGAACCGTGAAATCTACATCATGAATGCAGACGGTTCAAATGTGCGTCAACTCACACCGGCGGGCGGGAACAGTCAGGGCCCATCGTTTTCACCCGATGGCAAGTGGGTGGCCTTCACCGCTTATTTCGATAAATATGGCGATGACCATGGATGCGAAATTTACATCATCCGCGTCGATGGAACCGACCTGCGCCGACTGACTGATAACGATTATTGCGATTACCAACCGCGCTGGGGGCCATGAGAGTCTTCGGGATCCGAAAGCTATAAACTTTTAGCCCACTTCTGCTAAAGACTGTGCGATAAACTCGCATACTTTGCGGTAAGATTGAGCTATCGTTCCATTTTTATCGTTACCAGGAGGATCACATGGACATTAAAGGTAAGGTCGTCATTGTCACTGGCGCTTCATCCGGGATCGGTGAAGCGACCGCCCGGCAGTTTGCGCGTGAGGGGGCGAAGGTTGTTCTTGCTGCCCGCCGCGTGGACAGACTCGAAGCACTTGCAGAGGAAATTACATCAATGGGCACAGGGGCAGAAGCGTTTGTCGTACAGGCCGATCTCTCCAAACTCGAAGATATTCAATCCTTAATTAAGCAGACCCTCGATAAATATGGGCGGATCGATGTGCTGGTCAACAATGCCGTCTTCGGGCGCATCGACTGGCTGGAGAAACTTGACCCTGTGAAGGATATTCAGGGGCAATTCGACGTGAACGTGATGGGCGTGATCCAGACCACGCGCCAGGCATTGCCGGTGATGATCAAACAGCGTTCCGGGAGCATTATCAAC
>DATDRD010000121.1:0-2814 GCA_035291925.1 Anaerolineales bacterium | reverse complement strand
CCCACCCCATGCCAAGTTTGTATTGAAGGATGGGCATCTTGAACAACCACTTGAAGAATGGACCCGGGCTATTCTGCATGACCAGTTTATCCAGGATCAAAGTCTCCATCCAGTTGTAGATCTTTTCAACCAAACTGATCTCATCCATGCTGCCCTCCTGGCCAAATCAAATCATTCTACATCTTGTTGATGAAAGAATATATCTCGCGCTTGCTCCAGCCGGAAGTTTGTGCCAATTGAGCAGAAATCTCCTTCGCAGACTTTTCGCTTTTCAATTCATTCTCAATTGCCTTTCGCAATTTTTCCTCTGCCCATTTTTCATTTCTTTCTTCCTGCCTCCCCTCAACCACCAGCGTAAACTCCCCCCGCGCAGGCCGCGACTTGAAATACTCCAGTGCTCCGCTTATGTTCCCACGCCAGTATTCCTCGAACATCTTGGTCATCTCGCGCGCGACGCAAATGCGGCGGTCTCCCAGGATCGAAAACATATCTTCCAAAGCCTCGACAATGCGATAAGGAGATTCGAGAAACACCAGCGTATATGGCTGGCTTTCAACTTCCTGCAATCGTTTGTGACGCTCACTCGTCTTATGTGGAAGATAACCGAGATAAAGGAATGAGTCCGTGGGCAGTCCGGAAACGGTCAGGGCGGCGATGGGAGCTGAGGGTCCGGGAACAGGCCTCACGTCATGGTTCGAAGCGAGGGCGGCTCTTACCAGTTCGTAGCCGGGGTCGTTGATCGCGGGAGTCCCCGCATCCGAGACCAATGCCACATCCCCGGTTGAAAGTTGATCGAGAATAAAATCCAGTTTGTCCAGCGCGTTGTGCTCGAAGTAACTGGTGAGCGGCGTTTCGATCTCGAAATGCTTGAGCAGTTTACCCGTATGCCGGGTATCCTCCGCCGCAATCAAACTCGCTTCGCGCAAAATGCGGATCGCGCGCTGAGACATGTCTTCGAGATTGCCAATGGGAGTCGCGACGAGATAGAGTGTGCCCATGAAATGATTTTATCACCCCCGGTGCTATAATAATTTCATCCAATGTCGCCATGACAGAAAAGACGGCCAGACACATCCCCAACGCCCGCCTGGAAATCTTTGAAGACTCAGGTCCTTTCGCGCAGGTGGAGGAGCCTGGGAAATTTTAGCGGGTTATCAAGGAATTTGTTGAGAGTTAAACTTTGTTCACGGAGAATTTATGATCGTAATCTCAGACATGATGGGAACGTTGACAACAGGCTCGCCCATTCTTGGATTGGTGGATTGGGTGAGACATCACCAGAGCAGGATGCAGGCGCGCCTTTATATGGCTTCGATCACGCCTTCGTATTTCATCGCCAAACGCGGCTGGATCGACCGGCAGAAATGGGGACAGGATTTAATGGTCAACAGTTTAAGGCTGGTAAAAGAGGCGACACCCGAAAAGATGCGCCTTGTCGGCGAGTGGGCAGTGGAACACAATCTTTGGAAAAAGCGCCGCGCAGATGTCGTTGCACGTCTCATGGATCACAAATCAAAAGGAGCACAGGTATACATCGCAAGCAGCGTTGTGGAACCGTTGATCGAGCCATTCGCAAATCGCATCGGAGCACAGACCATCGGTACACCCGTCGAATACAAAAACGGACACGTGCGCGTGGCTGGTGATCTGGTTGCGCAGGAGCGCAAGATCGAGCAGGTATTGAGCCGCCTGGGCGTTGACCGCCTGGATTTCGCTTATGGCGATACATGGATGGATGTTCCCTTGCTTGAACATGCCGAGCATCCTGTGGCGGTATATCCCGATGAAAAGTTGAAGGCAATTGCTGTTGAACGCGGCTGGGATGTTCTCGGTTCACGAGAAAATGATCAGCAGGAGAAACCATGACCGAATTGAAAAAACAAGTTCAATTGACGATGACCTTGGGTGTTTTGTCCCTATTCGCGGGTGTGATGGGACACCTGGCCCTCACCGATATTTACCACGGGAATGGCAATTTGTCCCTGGAGTGGAATGTATTGCGTGCCTGCGCCGTGGTGCTGGTGGTATTTATTGGGTCAACTTTATTCACGCTGAGACAGGTGTTGAAGAGATTGTAAGCTTGGAGTGAATAAAGCTTTGTATACCTGTTAGCGTTCTTTCCCTTCCAAAGGAACAGGAAGAAGGATCGGTGATCCTGACACCTACAAATGGACACACTTCCGTGCGCCGGATGGCTTCGTATATGAATTGACCTATTCCACATCGCATCGATCAAATCGGGAGTAAATGACTCAACCGCGCCAGCGCGTGACCCTGTTAGGCTTTGAGCACTTATTATTGATGCTATAATATTTTAACAAGCTCACCCAGTCTAACATTATGGAAGGATGCCAAATTGGCTAAAGTAAATTATCAATACGAAAAGCGCCAGAAGGAATTGGAAAAGAAACGGAAAAAGGAGCAGAAAGAAAAGCTCAAGCATATCAAAAAGAATATCCAGCCTAAAGAGACTCAAGAAACGCAGGAGACTCCGCAGGCTCAGCCGCCAGAGAAATAAGAGCTTCTTTACGCATCGAAGCGTTGCAAAAAGAGACCAGTGCCTTCGAGGACTGGTCCCTTTACCAAAATGCCATGCTATTGCTGTCAATGGAGGCGCTCAAATGCCAAAGACAGGTGCGTAGCGGGACCGTCTGACTGGTATCGGGCCGCTTGTTGAGTTGCCAGCATGTGCTGTACCCGATCCCACATGAGATGATTAGTGAAGGAGAGGACTCTATGGCATACATTCCCCCTGTCATTGTTTTACCTGGAATCACCGGAACGAATTTGCGTGATGAGTACCAGACACCGCCT
>DATDRD010000120.1:0-5361 GCA_035291925.1 Anaerolineales bacterium | reverse complement strand
TTCGATCTTGAATTCAAATGCCGCGGCCTGGCGCACCCCGCGCAGGATGCGAACCGGATCATCCATCAAAGAGGTCGGTGAACAGGCGCGAATGGATTTGGCGCGCAGATCTGATGCGCCGTTGAGTGGATCTATCAGGGTCTGCGTTCGCAGATCAAACGCAATGGCGTTGATGGTGAAGTCGCGAGCGCGGAGATCCGCCTCCAGTGTGGAGCCGCCGCGATATGTGGCGAAATCCAGGAAAGTGCGCGTGCCGTCCGATTCGGTCACGATGACGCGGCCCGTGTCACGTTCATCGTCGAGGACCATGAAGTTGGCATCGAGCGCGTTGGCGACGCGCCGGGCGAGAGAAACGCCGTTCGACGGCAGAGCAAAATCAAGGTCAGGAGAGAGGCGGTTGAGAAGCATATCCCGCACGGCTCCCCCGACCAGGTATATCTCCTGATCCGGGAGTATGGTGCGCACTTTATCCACCAACGGCGAAATGGAGAAGGGGACTGGCATGAATATGATTTCCGGTTTTTCCTTGTGCCTGCTTTTCTGTGCGGCACGAAGAGCCTGTTCAGGCGTGCCCCCTTGCGCAATGATCTTCCCGCGTACACGAGCGACCCAGCGTCCGGCGTACGGAGAGGCAGGTGTCTGCTTGTTGGCGGTAACGGGATTTTTTTCTTCTGTCATATCAGGAAGATGGTTTATATTTTTCCAGATCCACAACGCCAACGAAGGGCAGGTTTCGGTAATACTCGTCGAGATCGAGACCATAGCCGAAGACGAATTTGTTGGGAATGTCGAAACCGCGATAATGGATCGGTACAACGGCTTCGCGTCTTTCGGATTTGTCGAGCAGGGCGCATACTTTGAGACTGCGCGGCTGGCGGAGTTGGAGCATTTCGAGCACGGATGCAATCGTGTGCCCGCTATCCACAATATCTTCGACAAGAAGCACGTCCTTATCACGGATGTCGGTCTGAAGGTCGAGTGTCACACGGACTGTACCACTTGATTCGCGCTTGCCTGTGCCATATGATGAGACAGCCATAAAGTCCACCATGTGCGGGGTGGTGATATAGCGGCTCAAATCAACAAGGAATGGGACTCCGCCACGCAGGATGCAGATCAGGAGCAGATTCCCATCTGTGTCCATGTAATCCATGCTGATCTGCGAGCCCAACTCTTTGACGCGCGCTTGAAGCGTTTGTTCGTCAATCAGGATTTCGGCGAGTATATCTTCGTAATCTTGCATTTCATTGTCCATTGTTCACACCACTAACGTGGTACTTCGTGATGCTCTCTGCAACGCGCTTCATACATCTCGGATGCGCCAACGATCACAACCGGGTCATCAAAGCGTGCAGGCTTGCCATTGACCAGTCTTTGTGTGCGCGAGGCCTCATCGCCACAGACCATGCAGATGGCGTGCAGCTTATCCACGTGCTCTGCCATGGACATCAAGACCGGCATCGGGCCAAATGGCTCGCCGCGGAAGTCTGTATCGAGCCCCGCCACAAGGACGCGAATGCCGCGTGACGCAAGTTCTTCGGCAACTTGAAGGATATCAGGATCGAAGAACTGCGCCTCATCAATCCCAACGACGGTTGTATCCGGTTCGAGCTTCTCTCGAATCTCTGCAGCTTTTTGCACCGGTATGGCATCGTAATGCGACCCGGCATGGGAAGTGACTTTTTCCACCGCGTAGCGAACGTCAATTGCGGGCTTGAACACCTGCACTCTTTGTCTGGCAATCGTCGCACGTACCAGCCGGCGGATCAACTCATCTGTTTTGCCGCTGAACATCGAGCCGCAGATCACTTCGATCGAACCATGTGTATGACGCATACATTCTCCTGCCCCCCTCCCAGCCTCCCGCAAATCCTATGGATTTGGGGGTAGGTGCCCGCCGAAGGTCGTCGAAGAGGGCAGAGCGGTGGGGTTACGTTGAGGTTGAATAAAAAAATGGGCAGATGTGTATTTACATCTGCCCATAAGTTTACCTGAGATTAATTATTCTGCAAGCCCCCACCTGCACTCCCTGGCATCGCCCGTGATTTGCTAAGCAAATCGGGCAGGTGTGCATGCAGGCCGTCTCGCCCCGGCGGGCTCCCGGCCCGAACGGGGTGCAAGTGTTGGCTTTTCGCTCAGAGTTTACGCCGCGCCTTCAGGAAGCTCGTAACCAAGCGAGCGCAATTTCTTCTTGGCGGCTGTCAGTGAAGCCTGACCAAAGCCTGAAATCGCCAGTACGGCATCATTGCCGCGGCCAAGCCTTTCAAGGAACTGGCCAACATTCCCAATACCAGCCTTCTTAAGAGCATCCATTGCGCGAGTCGTGATGCCCAGATCCTCGATCGGGCGCTCAGGTGAACCTTTCAATTCCTCCTTGACTTTCTGCTGTTCGACATAAGTCTGGCGGGCCGAGAGCTTCTTATAGAAGCGGTCCACCTGACCTTCAATGTCAAGGATGCGCTGAGCTTCGCCGGTGAAGAACGGATGGCAATTTGAGCAGATATCCACGCGGATTTCTTTTTTAGTGGAGCCTGTTGTCCAGGTCGTGCCGCATGATGCGCAGGTTACCTTCGCATCGGGGTAGTATGTCGGATGAATCTCGGGCTTCATGTTAGGCCTCCGCCTGAGGGATGATGTTCGCCCGCTTCTGGCCGTGCACAACGTCAAACATCACAATGCCATTGGCAGTTGCGAATAATGTATCATCCTTGCCTACACTCACATTCAAACCGGGTTTGATCTTCGTGCCACGCTGGCGTACAAGAATATTGCCAGACAGCACAAACTGACCAGCATAACGTTTCACGCCCAAGCGCTGGGAATTTGAATCGCGTCCGTTGCGGCTTGAGCCGCCACCTTTTTTATGTGCCATGACTGCCTCTCTTACTTCTACTTCTTCTTCGAGTCGGTCTTTTTGGAAGACGACTTGGATGTCGTGGATTTCCTGTTCGTCGCGGACCTGGCAGAAGCCTTCTCAGCCTTTGCCTGCTTTTCCGCTTTGGGCGCTTGCTCAGCCTTGGGTTTTGCCTCCACCACCACTTCGGTTTCAGATTCCTGCTTCCCTTCAACTTCCGCTTCGACAAGCTCAGCGCGTCGGCTCAGGGCAGGCTCTTCGACCTTGCGCTCTTCGCCTGGACGGCCGATGAAATCCACGATCAAGCGCGTGTACTGCTGACGGTGTCCGCCGCGCACACGGATGCGCTTCTTCGGGCGATATTTGAATCGGTCGATCTTGGGGCCTTTGATATGATCCACCACGGTGACTTTGACTTCAATGCCGCTCACGGTCGGCGTCCCGATCATGACCTCGTCGCCATCCGCCATCAGCAGAATGCGCTCGAAATCAAACTTCTTGCCCGCATCAACGGGCAGGCGGTCCACTTCGATGGTCCGCCCCTCGACGGCGCGATACTGCTTGCCGCCGCTTTCAACGATTGCAAATCTCATTTTATTCTCCAGTCATTCACTTCGCCGGGTGCCTGCGGGTCATTCGACTACGCTTAGACCGTCGCCTGCGAACGGGGAAGCTGGGTCTCGATGTCTCTCGACAAACATCAGCCCCGGCGAATCTTGCTGCTAGGGCAGAAGCGGACGATATTATACATGTGGGATGGGGATGTGTCAATGAGCGCATCGCGTTCATTTAACGGCAACAGACCCCGACGTGGGGAGAAGCGGAACCCTTTCCCCACAAAAAACAGGCGACTGGTAACCCAATCGCCTGTTTGCAGAAATGGCTACTGTTTATTCAGCCCAGAATACGAAGGTGAAGATCTTGAAGCCGTTTCCAAAGTCACGGACGTACAGAGCAGAACGGCCGTCGGCTGATTCGTGAACTTTCTCGCCCCAGTTTTCCACTGCGTGAACATCAGCATTGGCAAATCCGACAGGCGCGGAACCGACAGTGGTCGTGCTATCGAGGTGGGCATAGATCAGCGCAAGCATGTCATAGTCATGCTGATTTGGGTGTTGGTTGGTGCTGGGATCGCGTGTGTAGTCCATGCAGGTGCCAAGGTTTGGATTGTCGAAGTTTTCATCCTGATGGCCCAGGCCGAAGGTGTGCGCGACCTCCTGGCATATAACCAGTTGTCTCCAGGCAGGGGTGTTGTACTGCGCGGTATTGAAATAGGTATCGTTCATCTTCGCAGTACCCTGCGTGATGTGACTGCCGCTTGCCCAAATCTGCGCCACACCCAGCCAGCCATTATTGCCATACGTGTAGTTGCACGCGCGAACCTTACCGAAAGCGGCGGCGCAACGCCAGCGTGTAGTCAGGCTGGAATTCCCCGATGCTTTCACGACATTCATTACCGACGATGTGTCCCAATCGCTGATTGCGAGGTCCAGTTTGCCGTCCCAGTCAGTGGTCATGCTGTCGATAACCTTGATCGTGAAGGGGTTGCTCGTGCGCGCCCAGTGATAACTACCCCATGAATGGGTTGCCCCAGCAGAGAGGGGGAAGGCCGCCAGCATGGCGATCAAGACGACCATTATTACGAAACGAACTTTTTTTGTACGCATTGCAAATTCTCCTCATTGAGTTGATTTTTTTCGAACTTACCAAGACCGGAAAAAGATCAATTGTGTTTGCTCCTGCTACCTCCTCTCGTTTGGTGAGCGAGATATTCATGCAAATAATCAAATTATAATAATATGGGAATGTTGCCCCACATTCTCCATTTTATTCGAAAACATGACGTTTGGAATGGGATTTGGTTACCAAATTAGAAAAGATCGTTATTGTATTGACAAACGGCGTTCCATCCTGTACCCTCGCTTCATGCCGGACTTGAATTTGCTTCAGCGCCAAATCGTCGAATCGCCTCTCGACTCTAAACTCTTCGTCTCCGGTCCCGCGGGTGCGGGTAAAACCAGCGCGGGCGTCGAACGGATGCGCTACCTGCTCGCTCAAGGCATGCCCGGTCAATCCATCCTCATGCTCACACCGCAACGGACCCTGCAGGAGCCGTATCTGGATTTGCTTTACAGTCCTGAGCGCGGCGCGGGTGGCGAAGTGACCTCCACCACGATTGGTGGTCTTGCGTATCGAATGTGTAACTTGTTCTGGCCCATCGCGGCAGAAGCGGCTGGTTTTGCTCATCCTGATCAGCCACCTGTGTTTCTCTCACTCGAAACCTCGCAATATTACATGGCGCATACCGTCCGTCCTTTGCTGGACGAAGGTTATTTCGAATCCGTTACAATGGACCGCAACCGCCTGTATTCCCAAATACTTGATAACTTGAATAAAGCCGCGATCGTTGGCTTTCATCACACTGAAATCGCGTCGCGCCTGGATTCCGCTTACTTTGGCGATCCCGCCCAGCGACGCGTCTATCAGGATGCGCAGGATTGCGCGAG